>JAISIC010000044.1 GCA_031262225.1 Ruminococcus sp.
CGAGTTGCGGCTGCTGCGGCGACTATACTTCGCGGCAAAAATAAACCGACCTTCGCACCCCATGCCGACTGCGGCGACCACGTTATTATCATTAACTGCGGTAAGGCAGTCCTCACAGGGAAGAAACTGCAAAACAAGGTTTATTATCACCACTCCGGTTGGATAGGCGGTCTTAAGACCGAAAAATATTCCGATATGATGGTGCAAAACCCCGGTAAAGCTATGATGCTTGCAGTCGGCGGAATGCTCCCCAAGAACACCGTCGGCAGAAAATCGCTCACACGCCTTCGCGTATACGCAGGCACAGAACACGAACAGACGGCTCAAAAGCCCGAAACGTTCACACTTTAAGGGGGAGAATAGAATATGTACGAATCATCGGTTCCGTTTTACTACGGCACAGGCAGAAGAAAATCCTCCGTTGCAAGGGTTCGCCTTGTTGCAGGTTCCGGCAATATCACAGTTAATAAACGTACTCTTGACGACTATTTCGGACTTGAAACATTAAAGCTTATCGTTCGCCAACCCCTCGTTTTAACAGGCAATGAAGGCAAGCTTGATGCTATCGTTACCGTGAACGGCGGCGGCGTGACAGGTCAGGCGGGTGCAATCCGTCACGGCGTTGCAAGAGCACTTCTTAAATTCGACGAAACGACCCGTCCGGCACTTAAAAAAGCAGGATTCTTAACCCGCGACCCGCGTATGAAAGAGCGTAAAAAATACGGTCTCAAAGCCGCACGTCGTGCTCCTCAGTTCTCGAAGAGATAGTATTTCCTGCGGAAATACTAAAAAACCGTCGGATATTATCGTCCGACGGTTTTGTTTCTATATCGCAGTTTCCAAAAGATGAGAATAAGAATATATCCAATCAGTACCCCGACGGTGTTTAGGATGATATCGTCAACGTCAAAAAGCCCGAGGTTAAAGGCATACTGCAAAAACTCGATTATAACCGAAAAGAGCATACCCCAAAGAGTTGTTATGATAACCCCTGTTTTTTGAAGCGAAACGAGCGGTAGAATAAACCCGAACGGAATGAAGCAGATGGTGTTCGCCGCGATATTCCAGAGTGCATAGCCGGTTGTGATGTTTTGTATCTGATTTATAAGTGTTGCAAACGGCTTGAAATTCGGGGCGGCGGTTCCGTTATCGAGAGCTTCCCGCATCTGCAAAAGCTGATCGGGGTTCCAAAATCTGAGTGTGACCACGCCCAAAAGCAAAACTATATAAAGGATAAATAAAATAGTGAAAAAAATCTTTGTTTTTTTATTTTTAATACGTAAATCCATACAAATAGTATAAACTTTTTCACCCCTTTTGTCAAGAATTACGGGAAAATTTTAAAAAATAATTGACAAATGACGGCTTTTAGGTTATACTTATATAGATTGCATTAATATTAGTTATCGGAGAAATATAAATGGGACTTTTTGAAGGACTTTTCGGCGGATACAGCAAGCGCGAACTTGCGAAAATCGAGCCGTTAAAAAAACAGGTATTGGCTCTTGAGCCTGAAATAGAAGCTATGAGCGACACCGAATTGCGAGGGCAGACAGAAATCCTTCGCGGTCGGCTTGAGGACGGGGAGCCGCTTGATGCTCTCATCGTTCCGGCACTTGCCGTTGCAAGGGAAGCCGCATGGAGGGTATTGGGCAAAAAGCCCTTCCCGGTGCAGATTTTGGGTGCGATTGTGCTTCATCAGGGGCGTATCGCCGAGATGAAAACAGGTGAGGGTAAAACCCTTGTTGCCTGCCTTGCTTCTTATCTCAATGCACTCCCCGGCAAAGGCGTTCATGTTGTCACCGTCAATGATTATCTGGCAAAATCACAGTCGGAAGAGATGGGGAAGGTCTTCAACTTCTTAGGGGTGACAATCGGCTGCATTATCCACGGCATTGAAAATGACGAGCGTCGTGCCGCATATAACTGCGACGTGACGTACGGTACCAATAACGAGTTCGGCTTTGATTATCTTCGCGACAACATGGTTATATATGCAGAGGAAAAGGTTCAAAGAGGGCATAGCTTCGCGATTGTCGACGAGGTTGACTCAATCCTCATAGACGAGGCACGTACACCGCTTATTATCTCCGGCAGGGGGGACAAGTCCACCGACCTTTACACCAAAGCCGACAGGTTTGCAAAGTCTTTGCAGGCGTATGTTGTTGTGGAATCTAACGACAAAGAGGACCAAGACGAAGCTGCCGAGGGCATGGACTACATCATAGACGAAAAGGCGAAGACAGCGACGATAACCCGAAAGGGCGTTAAAAAAGCCGAAAAATTCTTCGCACTTGAAAATCTTTACGATGCCGACAACACAACGGTGCTTCACCACATAAACCAAGCACTGCGTGCGAACGGGATTATGCGGCGTGATACCGACTATGTTGTGAAAGACGGCGAAATTATCATCGTTGACGAGTTCACAGGACGGCTCATGCTGGGACGGCGTTATAACGACGGTCTGCATCAGGCTATTGAAGCAAAAGAGGGAGTTAAGGTTGCCCACGAGTCTAAGACAATGGCTTCCATAACATTCCAAAACTACTTCCGCCTATTCAAAAAGCTCTCCGGCATGACCGGTACAGCCGTTACCGAGCAGGAAGAGTTCAGGGAGATTTATAAACTTGACGTTGTGGAAGTACCCACAAATATGCCTGTTATCAGAATCGACAATTCAGATGTGGTATTTAAGACCGAAAAGGGAAAATATAACGCCGTTATCGAACAGATTGCAGAGTGCCACGAAAAGGGGCAGCCGGTGCTTGTCGGTACCGTTTCGATTGAAAAATCGGAGATACTTTCTAACCTCTTGAAGAGAAAAGGCATCAAGCATGAAGTTTTGAACGCAAAACAGCATGACAAGGAAGCAATGATTGTCGCACAAGCCGGGCAGTACGGTGCTGTGACCATCGCAACCAACATGGCAGGACGCGGAACGGATATCATGCTCGGCGGTAATGCCGAATACAGAGCGATTGAGAAACTTCGCAAAGAGGGCATGGACGAGCGGATTATCAGCTATGCGGTGAGCTTCGCAAAGACCGACGATCCCGTTATAATCGAGGCAAGAGAACACTATCGCGAGCTTTATGACAAAGAAGCAGCGGCAATCCGTGAAAAGGCTGTTAAGGTTAAGGAAGCGGGCGGGCTTTTCATCATAGGCACAGAACGCCACGAGTCCCGCCGTATTGACAATCAGCTCCGAGGACGTTCGGGACGTCAGGGAGACCCGGGCGAAAGCCGTTTCTATCTGAGCCTTGAAGACGACCTGATGCGGCTTTTCGGCGGCGAGCGTATGCAGACGATGATGAACACCATGAATGTGGACGAAGATATGCCCATTCAGGCGAATATGCTTTCAAAGGTTATTGAATCTTCCCAGAAAAAGGTTGAGGCGCGAAACTTTGCAATAAGAAAGAACGTCTTAAACTACGATGACGTTATGTCCACACAGCGCGCTATGATCTATGCCCAGCGTGATAAGGTGCTTTCGGGCGAGGATATTCACGAATATATCTTAAAGATGATAAGCGACTTCATCACAGGAACGATTGACGAATATCTGATCGATGAAAATATCCGCGATGACTGGAACTTGGCAGGGCTTCGCGAGCGTTTCATGGGGCTTTTCACCTATGAATCCGACTTCAAATATACCAATGAAGAGCTTATAAAGGTTGCCAAAAAAGATATCATAGATATGCTTTATGACCGTGCCGTTACCTTCTATGCAAAGAGGGAAGACAAGATCGGTTCGGATGTCCTCCGCGAGCTTGAAAGGGTTGTGCTTCTTAAGGTTGTTGACCTCAAGTGGATGACACATATCGATGACATGGACGAGCTTCGCAAAGGCATGGGGCTCCGTTCCATCGGGCAGAAAAACCCCGTTGTCGAATATCGTTTCGAGTCGTTTGAAATGTTCGACTATATGATTGATTCCATCCGTGAGGAGACAATCCGAATCCTTTTCACCATTCAGGTTGACGCCGAAAAGGACGTTCCCAAGCGTGAAAGGGTGCTTGACCCGGGCGAGATGAACACCGACGACGGATCGATAAAACAGGCACCGCGTCGGAATACCGACAAGGTCGGACGTAACGACCCCTGCCCCTGCGGTTCGGGCAAGAAGTATAAAAAATGCCATGGGCTGAATCTCAAGTAATCACAAAAATAAAGCTCGTACATGATTTTCGTGTACGAGCTTTTTTATATCTATATTTCAATCTGCTGTAGTCTGTCAGGACCTACACCGACCATTGAAACTTTAGTTCCGATAAGCCCTTGAAGCTTCATTATATAATCCTTGCAGACCTGTGGGAGCTCTTCCCATGTTCGACAGCCGGTGATATCATCATCAAAGCCGCAAAACTCTTCATATATCGGCGTGCAGTCGGCAAGCTCTTCTAAAACCGAGGGGAAATAGTCGATAATCGAGCCGTCCGAGCGGCGATAGCTTGTGCAGATTTTGAGTGTGTCAATTCCCGCAAGGGTGTCAAGCTTCCCGATAACAAGATCTGTGATTCCGTTGAGGCGAACCGCGTGGCGAACTATTACCGCATCAAACCAGCCTGTGCGGCGGGGTCTGCCGGTTGTCGTTCCGAACTCCGCACCCTTGTTTCGGATATAATCGCCTGTCTCGTCGAAAAGCTCTGTCGGGAACGGACCTTCGCCGACACGCGTGGTGTAAGCCTTCGCAACGCCATACACCTTGTCAACCACATTCGGGGCAACCCCCGCACCGTTGCAGACGCCGGCAGAAATGGGGTGCGAGCTTGTAACGTAAGGGTAGGTTCCGAAGTCGATATCAAGAAGTGTCGCTTGGGCACCCTCAAGAAGCAGGGTTTTGCCGTCTTTAATCACCTTTTCGGCAAGCACTGAAACATCGTCAATATAGGGAAGAAGTTTCTTTCCTATATCGGTATATTCCGCGATTATCGCTTCAAGGTCTAAAGCCTTTCCGCCGTATACCTTTTCTATAAACAGATTCTTAAGTTCCCCTGTCGCAAGCGCCTTTTCTCTGAAAACATCGGGGTGGGTCAGATCATACATTCTGAGCCCGCAGCGTTCATACTTGTCGGCATAGCAGGGACCGATTCCGCGTCCTGTCGTTCCGATAGATGAGTTTGACTTTGAGCGGTATGCTTCTGAAAGCCTGTCAAGCTCTGTGTGCCATGGAAGGACAATATGTGCGCGCGGGTCGATTTTAAGGTTCTCGAAGGTAATGCCGTATGACGAGAGTTTTTCCATCTCCGTCACAAGAACGCGAGGGTCGATAACCATTCCCGCACCGAGCATACAAAGGGTCCCTTTGTGTAAAATCCCCGACGGGATAAGGTTTAATTTATAAGTTACGCCGTCAGCGACAACGGTGTGCCCTGCGTTGTTTCCGCCCTGTGCGCGGATAACCGCATCAGACTTCGCGGAAAGAATATCTATTGTTTTACCTTTGGCTTCATCGCCCCATTGAGTTCCGATAATAACATTAACTGACATAAGAATACCTCCGTTTGTGTGTTAATAAACAGACACACCAATATAGTATAGCATATAAAGCCGGCAAAGTCAATAGCTTTATGAAAAGTTTACATATACACCGATTTTGAGCTGTAACATATTGTGTATATAGTACTTATAAGGAGATCGACTATGCTTTATTATAATAATATCTGCAATAGATGCGGCTGTAACCCGTGCTGCTGTAATAACAATTGCTGTCAAACAGGCGGCGTTACAGGACCGACAGGACCTACAGGCGAACCCGGAGCAACCGGAGCGACAGGTGCAACAGGACCTACAGGGGCACCCGGAATGATCGGTGCACCCGGACCGACAGGACCCACAGGTCCGACAGGGCTTCGAGGACCGGCGGGCGAACGCGGGTGCAAAGGTGACCCCGGTGCGACAGGAGCCCAAGGCTTACAGGGTCAGCAGGGTTTACAAGGGCAACAGGGGCTTCAAGGGCTTCAAGGCATTCAGGGTATTCAGGGCGAACCGGGCGAAAAGGGTGCTACAGGCATGACCGGAGCGGCAGGTCCTGCAGGGGAGCGAGGTGCGACAGGCTCGCAGGGTCCCCAGGGCATACAGGGAGAACAGGGCACAGCCGGAGCTATCGACGGTGCTTATGATACCCTTGAAGAGCTTCAAAAGGCACATCCCACAGGCAGTGTGGGTGATGCTTATTATGTCAATCCCAATCTTTATATCTGGGACGAAGACACACAAGGCTGGGTGTCTATCGGGGCTATTGCAGGACCGCAGGGTATTCAGGGAGTGCAGGGCGAACAGGGCATACCCGGTGTGACAGGCGCACAGGGAGCAACAGGTGCACAAGGCTTACAGGGAGAGAAGGGCGACACCGGTCCCCAAGGGGTTCAGGGTATACAGGGTGAACGCGGTGTGACAGGACCGCAGGGGGTGACAGGACCGCAAGGAGTTACAGGACCCCAAGGGATACAGGGTGCTACAGGCGTTTGCGACTGCTCGGTCTATGACGCAAGGATTTCGGCACTTGAAAATCTTGTGACAACTATTGTAAATTCAATCACTCCGTCGCCGGTAAGAACACAGTATACGACAACAGTTCCCTTAACGGGAATAGGAACAAGCGTTATTCAAACAGGCTCTACCTATAACTATTGGGGAATCGGTTCCCTCTCTCAACCGACTTCGCTTAATAACAAGCAGATGTATTATATTGCGAATGTTGACCAGTTTCCGGAGCTTGCGAACTATCAAGGTGACCCGACCGTTACGACAATGTGGATAGTAACTCCGACCGGCACAACATATTCTATCCCCGTTAATTTCGACGAAACGGGAATATATTTCACACCGCAAAACAACATCAGCAATCTTCCCGCCGGCACGACATTCAGGTTCACACAACCGCTTGTTATCAGCGGAACAAGCAGCTTGAATGCGGTTACTTTCGGTAACGACAGCCCCTCGAGACCTTGCTGTCAGTAAGCAAAAAACTCGTACCTTTAATCGGTACGAGTTTTTCTTATTTGTAAAAAACACAGCTGTCGCCCCGACTATGTCTCCTGTCACCCTACTTTGCGTATTCTATCGCTCTGGATTCGCGGATAAGGTGTATCTTAATCTGTCCGGGGTAGTCCATTTCTGTTTCGATGCGTTTTGCAATGTCACGAGCAGCGATATACATACGTTCATCGTTCATCTTCTGCGGCTCGATCATTATGCGCACTTCACGTCCGGCTTGGATAGCAAAGGATTTCTCGACACCCTCATAAGCGGTGCAGATTTCCTCAAGCTTTTGAAGCCTCTTGATATAGTTGTCGTAGTTTTCGGAACGTGCACCGGGGCGTGCGGCACTGACAGCATCCGCCGCCTGAATGAGTGCGGCAACGACTGTGCGGGGTTCGACATCGCCGTGGTGAGCCTCGACAGCGTGGATAATGTCGGCACTTTCCTTATACTTCTTGCAGACATCAACGCCTATAGAAACGTGTGAGCCTTCAATTTCGTATGATAATGCTTTCCCTATATCGTGGAGCAGTCCCGCACGACGTGCCAGATTCGCATCAACACCGAGTTCCGAAGCCATTACACCGGCAAGGTGAGCAACTTCGATTGAGTGCTGAAGCACGTTTTGGCGGTAGGAAGTTCTGTAGCGAAGACGTCCGATAAGCTTTACAAGCTCATGGTTCAAGCCGTGGACATTAGTCTCAATAACGGCTCTTTCGCCCTCTTGACGGATTTTGTTTTCGACTTCACGCTTTGCCTTTTCAACCGTCTCTTCAATACGAGCCGGATGGATACGCCCGTCGGTGATGAGCCGTTCAAGAGCAAGCCTTGCAACCTCACGGCGTGCCGGGTCAAAGCAGGAAAGGGTGATTGCTTCGGGTGTGTCATCGATGATGAGGTCAACGCCGGTCAGGGTTTCAAGAGCACGGATATTTCTGCCTTCACGCCCGATAATACGTCCCTTCATCTCGTCGTTGGGAAGCGGAACAACCGAAACGGTCGATTCGCTGACTTGATCGGAAGCACAGCGGGCAATTGCTAAGGATATGAGAGCCCTTGCCTTTTCGTCCGATTCATCCTTGGTTTTCTGTTCAAAGGCTTGGATTTTGAGTGCCTTTTCGTGGGTGAGTTCATTTTCAAGGGAAGAAAGGAGCAGTTCCTTAGCCTTGTCGGTTGTGAAGCCGGAGATTTCCTCAAGCTTGTGCAGCTGCTCTGTGCGAAGCTCTTCTGTCTGTGCAAGCTTTTCGTCTATGTTTTTAAGCTTGCGTTGGAGCTGTTCGTCCTTTTTATCGATATTGTCGATCTTGCGGTCAAGATTTTCCTCTTTTTGGCGGATTCTTCGCTCATCTTTGGAAATTTCAGCGCGCCTGTCTTTAATTTCTTTTTCAAGCTCACTTCTGGACTTGTGTATTTCATCGCGTGCTTCTGCAAGAACTATTTTTTTCTCTGATACAGCTGATTTCTGAGCAAGTTCGAGTATTCTCTCGACTTCCTTTTCGGCAGAGCCGATTGCGGATTCAGCCTGTTCTTTGCGATATTTTATACCGAGCTTGAAAGCGATTAAGCTCGCAATCAATGCACCGATAATAAACGCGATAAGTCCTGTGAGGACGTAGTACAAATTCACCGTTATACCTCCTATATAATATCGCTTCAGAGGCATAATAGCAGTTTATTTTTGGGATTTGCTTTATATAAAATCTTCTATTATACCATAGAAGCGGTTGAAAAGAAATAACAATCTATTTCAAAGGCAGGTCAAAATAAATAAACCTATGCCCTGAATATACTGCATAGGTTAATTATACTATAAAAATGTGAGTTTGTCAATAGAAAATGTGGAAAAAACGGAGAAAATTTTTAAAGCTGTACCATCTTCTTATTTGTAGCCTTAACCTCTAAAATTCCCGTATCGGTATGGAAAAAAACGGTACGACCGTAGTCAAGCCCTGTGTCAGAAGCTTTTATCGGAATATGCATAAGCTGGAGATACCTTTTCACAGCCTCGACGTTTCGCTCGCCGATATTAAAGAGGCTTGAATTGGTGGCAAACATCTTTGCACCGCCGGCAATCTTTGCCACAAGCTTATTTTTAGGCGAACCGATTAAACCCAAAGACTGGATGAGCTCTTGAATACCGGTGTCGGCAAACTTTCTGAAGTTATCCGCCGGGTTAGAGTTCTCTCTGCTTGAGGGAAGCATTATATGAACGAGCCCGCCCTGCTTTTTATCGGCATCCCAAAGTGCAATGCCGACGCAGGAACCCAAGGCATATGTAACAAGCGTGTCACTGTCTTTGCCGACAGCAAGGTCTGCAATGCCGATAACTTTTTGCGCCATTAATCGGTCACTCCTAATTTTTCAAAGAGAATTTCGAGGGATTTTGTTTCCGGAACGAAGATAAGGTTGCTTCTGACTTCCGAGCCTTCAATAAGGAAGCTGTCGTCGATAAAGAGCACCCTGTTGGCACCGGTCATAGCAAATTCAACAGCCGGAACGGAAAGGATTGCGCCGATCATATCGACCGTCATTTCCGGTACGCTTATATCAATTTTCATTCCGGTGAGTGAGGCAATCGCATTCACATATGAAGCGGTCATAATGTTGCCGATTTCGGATATGAAAGATGTTGCCATCTCGTCCATCGCAGTCAGATCTTCAATGGGTGCGCCGAAAAGCATTTCCGTCATGGTGGAAGCAAATGCGTGCTGGATTATATAGATAACCTTGCCGTTAATGTCTTCGGTCAGTTGCACCATCATTCCGATTGCGACGGTGTCGGCACCGCCTAAAAAGTTTATTGCTTCATTGAAGTCAAGGAGCAGCACATCCGGAACGGTTATGTCCGTAGGTTTCATAATGAGCTCGGAAAGTGCCCCTGCGGCATTACCGGAACCGATATTTCCGATTTCCTTGAGCACGTCAAGGTGCATAGAGTTAAGATCATCGATATTATTGATTGCCATAAAATTCCCCTCGAAAACTGCGGTCGAAGCCGCTAAAGTTATAAGCCTTAACCCTTAATGTTGTTTACAAGGGTTGTCATTTCGCTGTATGTTTTAAGCATATTAATGTTTAATGAAAATGCCCGTTGAGTTACCATCATATCTACCATCTCGCGTGACATCTCGACATCGGAACGCTCCAAAGCCCCCCGCATGAGTTCAGCGGTATCAGAAGCGAGTGCTTCGCCCGAGCTTTCGGTGACGGAAAAGTAGTTATCACCCACAGCTCTGAGCCCATAGGGGTTATCGAAGGTGAAAAGCCCTATCATGCCCTCCAAAGCCGCGAAGTCAATGTCAGAAGTCACCGTGCCGTCATCACCCGTTATAAACGGGATGGTAATATGTTCACCGTTCGCGTCAAGGATAAATCCGTTTTGCGGTTCGATAAGCTGCCATACCGGCGGGGTAACAAGGTTGCCTTCCGCATCATAGACAGGCTCTTCGGTCTGGGTTATCTGGAATGCACCCGCTTTGGTGTAGTACCTGTCGCCGTTCACATCCTCGACAGAGAAGAACGCGTTGTCGGCGGCAAAGAAATCAAGAGCCATGCCGGTGTCGTGTCGAGCACCCTGTTCATACATGAAGTCGCTTTTTTGCATCCGCACGCCGTGCCCGTAGTTGGTGTCTTCGTTCTGGTAGTCGCGTGTGGTGTAGATAAGGTCTGCAAGCGAGGCTCTGAAAGGTTTGTAGCCGGTTGTGTTTATATTTGCCATATTATTGGCGATTACATCCATGTTCGCCTGATATGTTAAGATGCCGGTTCGCGATGCAACTTTATTCATTCGTAATCACCTTTCTTTATGTGATGGTATAATCCTGTGTGGCAAGGGAATTGAGCTGTGTCATAATCTTTATCGCCGTTGCACAGGCTGTGAATACGCCTTGGTGTGATTGAGCCGCGATTTGAAGCTCTGCAAGGCTTGCATTGGAACGTTCTATGAATCCCTGTCTCACCCTATAGGGAAGACCGTCCGGGATATTCCCCAAAGCCTCGCCGTTATAAGGACGGAAGAGGTTATCTCTCACCTTTTCAACGTCGGAAGCGTCTTCAATGTAGGTCAGACCGAGCTGAAACTCACGCCCGTCTGCTGTGGTGATAAGCCCCTTTGTTCCCACCGTGAAGTCGGAGGCGTTGATTTGAATCGGCTGTCCGTTGTCGTCACAAACTCTGCCGCTGTCACCTAAAGCAAGATACCCTTCGTCGTCTATGGAGAAAGCACCCGCTTTGGTGAGGAGGATTTCATTGTCGCCTCTTTGCACCTGAATGTTAAAATACAGTTCACCGTCAATTGCTATATCAAGGTTACTGCCCGTTTCATCAAAAGACCCCTGCGACAGATCTGTTTCGGTTACATCAACGCTTCGGTATTCGACATAACCGTCCGACTGTCTGCCGTTAATGAGCACCATTGCTTCACCGAAGGTAGTGTCAACAGCGGTGTCGCTTTTATAACCGACGGTGTTGACGTTCGCCATGTTGTTGGCGATGGTGTCAAGGATTCGCTGTTCGGTGTACATACCGTTTGCAGCCAGATAAAAACCTCGTAACATCTTTTTTTACCTTTCAGTTGGAATAATCGCCCATAGCTCTGTTCTAATTGGAGTAGTCGCCCATAAAAAGTTTGAGCTTTTCGAGTGCCTTTGCAAGGAGCTGACAGGTGCGGGCTTCGGATATACCTAAAACCATGCCGATTTTTGCGAGGGTCAGTTTTTCGTAGTAATAAAGGGTGACGATCTGACGGTCTCGGTCCCCGAGCCGCTCGATTGCCGATGTGAGAGAATTAAGCTTGTCGGTGCGTACGGCGTTGTCTTCAACCTGCCACACGCCCTCTTCGGTGCGGGTTTCGCCTATGTCGTTATTTTCACCTGCGTAGTTTTCAAGGGATGTTGTGCGATAACTCGTTATGCGGGTGAGATACTTTCGTATTTCAGCCTCTGTCATACCCATTGTTTCCGCAATTTCGGCGTTCGTGGGCTCGATGCCGGTTTTTGTGTACAGTTCCTGATATACCTTCTGCATTGATTTATAGAAGTTATCAAGACGATGAGGTATGGAGCCCGATTTGCGGATAAAATCTATTATCGCGCCGCGAACGACGACAGAAGCGTAGGTTTCAAATTTGATGCCCCGAGAGGTATCGAAATTCTCAATAGCGGATATAAGCCCGAGCACGGCTTCGTTGGTAATCTCTTCGGGTTCGATAAATCCGTCATACATATTGCGGAGAGAGTAGACAAAGTACTTGACAATGTCCATATAGCGGAGAACGGCATCGTTTCGGTAGGACTTTTTGCCGGTTTGCTTATATTTTATTATAAGTTCCGCCCGTCCCGAATCCTTATCAGCCATAACTGCTATATGTACTCCTATACTGCAATGTTACCGACCGCCTGAATCTGCACCGTGTTATCAATCTCGGAGAAGGATAACACCGTCACGCCCGGAATGAATTGGTCTACAAGCTTTTTGAAGTAGACACGAACGATTGGGGAGGTCAAGACGATCGTTACCGGAACTATGGAGCGAACCTTTTCAATCTGAATGGAAAGGTTTGTCATTATGTCTTGGATGGTCTGCGGGTCGAGAGCCAGATATGAGCCTTGATCCGTCTTCTTGATAGCCTGAATAATCTTATTTTCCGTCTCGGAATCAAGGGTTATAACGCGAAGCTGACCGCCGTCGGAAAATTTGCGGGTTATGGTGCGTTTGAGAGCTTGGCGGACATATTCGGTGGTTATGTCAACATCCTTCATGGTGTGCGGGTTATCGGCAAGGGTCTCAAGAATCGTTTCAAGGTCACGAACGGGGATGCTTTCTTTTAAGAGCAGCCCGATAACCTTCTGGAGATATGCGGGGGAAACGACGTTCGGAACTATATCATTAACAAGCACGGGATTTGATTCCTGGAGCTTGTCGATAAGCGTTTTTATATCCTGTCTGGAGAGAAGCTCGAAAGAATGTGTTCTTATCACTTCGGAAAGGTGGGTTATTATAACGGAGGTCGGGTCTATGAGGGTGTAGCCTGCGATTTCGGCACGGATTCGGTTCTTTTCGGATATCCACTTTGCCGGAATGCCGTATGCAGGCTCGACTGTGTCGATACCGTCAATCTCTTCGGTTATGCCGCCCGAATCCATTGCAAGATAGTGGTCAACTAAAATCTCCGCTGTCGCAACAATTTCGCCCTTAATCTTGATGACATATTGGTTGGGGTTGATGTGGTCGTTGTTACGCATACGGACGGAGGGGAAAACCATACCCATCTCTTCTGCGAACTGTTTTCGGAAGATGACAACACGTTCTATGAGCACGCCGCCCGACTTTTCATCGGCAAGCGGGATAAGGCTGTAGCCGAACTCGATTTCAATCGGTTCAACGGGGAGGAGCTTATATACATTGTCAATGTCTTTGTAGTAGTCGATTTCAGAGACGCCATCAGCAGGGGTATTATGTTCGTGAACCTGACTTTCACCGCCCGCAAGAGCAAGAGCTGCTTCTTTGCGGTTTCGGTTGAGGACAACGCCGAGGGTCATGAGCCCGCCGCCCAGGATTATAAGCTGGATTTTCGGGAAGCCGGGGAGCAGCATCATTATGAGCATTACTCCGCCTGCCATCATGAGGGTGATAGGCTGTGATGTGAAGGTGTTTTTGAGGTCGATATTCATGCTGTTATCCGAAGCGGAGCGGGTAACAATCATACCCATCGCCGTAGATATAAGCAAGGAAGGGATCTGTGAGCATAAACCGTCGCCTACCGTTGCGATTGAATAGGTCTCAATTACGGTCATGATATCCATGCTGGAGAAGATCATACCGATGATGATGCCGCCGACAAGGTTTACAACCGCCGCAACAACCGAGAATGTCGCATCGCCCTTGACAAACTTTGAAGCACCGTCCATCGCACCGAAGTAGTCGGCTTCCCGGCGGATTTTATCACGCTGTGCCCTTGCCTCTTCGTCGGATATTATACCTTGGTTGAGGTCGGCGTCAATCGCCATCTGTTTACCGGGCATTGCATCGAGGGTGAAACGTGCTGTTACCTCCGCGATACGCTCGGCACCTTTGGTGATAACAAGGAGCTGAACAACCATTATAAGAACGAAAACAACGAATCCGACAACCGGATTGCCGCCCATAACGAAGTCGCCGAATGCCTGTATGACTTCGCCGGCGTCGCCGTTTTCGGTGAGGATAAGCTTTGTTGATGATATGTTGAGTGCAAGGCGGAAAATTGTGGTAATAAGCAGAAGCGAGGGGAAAACAGAGAAGTCCAAAGCTTCTTTTGCATACATCGTTATGAGAAGGATTATGAGTGATATTGCAATGTTGAAGACGAAGAAGAAGTCAAGCAAAAACGCGGGGAGCGGTATGATAATCATAAAGACCGCAACCACGATAAATACTGTCACTACATTATCAAGAATTTTTTTCATCATAATTTTATATGTATTCAGACGTTTTTAACCGCCTGCCGCCTTTTACTCGAATGCCATAGCCGGGACCCCGTCTTTTACTCGAATGCCATAGCCGGAACCGCCTTTTACTCGAATGCCATAGCCGGGACCGCCTCTACCACCGCTTGGGGGGAATAGGTTGCCGGAACGCCTCTTCTTAGTTTGAAGACGAATGCCAAGACCTCGGCGACCGCCTGATATAGGTCTGAAGGGATTTCTCTGTCAATATCCACATTGGCGTAAAGCACACGTGCGAGGGGTTTGTTTTCGATGAGCATAACACCCGCCTCTGTTGCAATCTCGATTATACGCAGTGCCACTCTGTCCTTGCCTTTTGCTATAACAATCGGTGCGTTATTTTGTGTTTCGTCATATTTTATCGCGACGGCGAAATGTGTCGGGTTTCTGATAATTACATCCGCCTCGGGAACAGCTTGCATCATACGCTGGAGGGACATTCGCTGTTGAATACTGCGGCGTTTGCCCTTGATTTGGGGGTCACCCTCCATGTTTTTATATTCTTCTTTGACCTCTTGTTTTGTCATCTTCATGTCTTCTTCAAAGCGGAAACGCTGCCAGAAAAAGTCGATTGCCGCGATAATCACAAAGGCGATAGCAATCTGCATTGCTATTGTGAAGACTGTGTCGCCCAGGACAAGGAGTGCGGTTTGGATTTCGGCGTCATAAAGTGCGGCAAATTCGGGAAGACGGCTTCTGATTTCGATAAAGACGATTACCACAAGCACAGCCATTTTCAGGAGCGATTTTCCCTGCTCAAAGGCGGCATTCATGTTGAAGAATTTAGCCATGCCCTTTATGGGATTAAGTTTGCTGAGTTTGAACTTCATCTGGTCGGTGGAGAAAAGGAAGCGTGTCTGAATACCTGTCGCGAAGATTGATATAAAGATTGTCGCTATTATCGTTATCCCCGCAGAGATTATTAAAGTCTCTGTGAGTTCCATAATAATCTTAACGTGGGGAAGCCGCCCGTCTATGGTTCCGTTTTCGCCGAATCCCTGCCCGGCAAAGCCTATCCATTCGGTCAGCAGATTTTGCGACTCGACAAGCATCAGCCTGACGGTGAATCGCAGGACAACAAAGGTGATGATAATAAAGGCAGCAGTGACCACGTCGGTGCTTTTCATGACGTGCCCTTTTTTGCGTTCTTCACGTCTTTTATGACTTGTCGCTTTTTCGGTTCTTTCCCCTCCGGGTCCTTCTTTAGCCACGGCACGTTGGGGGAAACCTTTCTGTAGAAAGGTTCTCCCCCAAACCCCCTTCCAAAGACTTTATTGTTATCTTTCTTGTCAGACTTCCGTAACTGTCATACTAAATATGCTACCGTCGTCTGCAAGGTCTCTATCCAAGTTGTGACGTATCGGTTAAGAAAATAGGCGGTTGGGGTTATGATAAGGAACATGAGGAATAATGCAAGTACCACCTTGATTTCAATGTTGAGCACCATAATCTGAATCTGCGGCACCGATTTCATCAGTATTCCGACTGCAAACTGAACCGCAATTTCAGCAATCATGATCGGTAATGTCAGCTTAACGCCGAGCAAAAATGCATCTGTAAATACATTGAAGGCGTGTGAGGCAAGGTCGGGAGAAAATCCCCCGTCGCCTAAGGGTACCATTTCAAACGATTCCACGATGATTTGAATGTATGTCAGATGGGAGTCTGTGGCAATGTAGATGAAATATAACATTATCATATACATGGTGCCGTAAAGGGACATCTGCATCGAGGTGCCGGGGTCGAAAACGCGTGCCATGCCGAGCCCGGATTGCATATCTATGATTTCGCCCGAAAGAAGGATCATAAGGAAGAAGAAGTTTGTTATCATCCCTAAGATAATCCCAATCAGGGCTTCACGGATAAGCATCAGAAAATATATGCCGGCGGGGAAATCTATGTCAACATCGAACACACCGACAGGCATGACCGATGAAACAATCACGGTTATGAGCAGACCGAGCCCTGCACGGACTGCAAGGGGTATATTCTGTCTTGAAATTACCGGTGCAAAGGATGTTGCCCCGGTCACCCTCATGAATACTAAGAGTATTACATGGGCGTTGTCGGCAATGAGATCCATTTTATATTACCGTTTGGTTCGCTACAAGCTGCATCATGTCAAATATCTGAACGAAGAAGTCGGAGAGGGAGGTTATAATTGAGGGGGCAAGCAAGAAGAGCAGTATGCCGATTGTGAAAGCTTTCGGAACGAAGGTTAAGGTCTGTTCGTGAATCTGTGTCGCCGCTTGGAACACCGCGATAACAAGACCGACAACCATTGAAAGGAGCAGCAGCGGACCTGCGATACGGATTATGAGGAGAAGTGCTTCGCGGAAAAGCTGTTGAACGAGTTCCGATGTCATGAAAAAGATCTCCTATGCGGAATTGAAGCCTGTGACAAGCGACTGGATTAAAAGCGTCCAACCGTCAACCAAAACGAAGAGCAAAATCTTAAACGGAATGGAAACGGTGGTCGGCGGAAGCATCATCATACCCATCGACATAAGGACTGTCGCCACGACTATGTCGATTATCAAAAACGGAACATAGAGCAGAAAACCTATCTGGAAGCCGATTTTGATTTCGGAGAGGATGAATGCGGGGACTACTGTTGAAAAGGGTACGTCTTCGATAAACTGTTCTTCTGAAACCGTCGTCAGTTCCTCTTCGCCGGAAAGTGCCAAGAAGAAATCCATCGATTCGTTTGAGGTGTTTTGAAGCATCCACAGCTTTAAGGGGTCGGAAGCTCTCGTGAGTGCCTCGGTGGAGGATATTTCCCCGTCCTTGTAGGGGACATATGCGACTTCGTTCATCTGATCAAAAACCGGTGACATGATAAAGAATGTCATAAAAAGTGCAAGCCCGATCATTACCTGATTCGGCGGAGTCATTGCAATACCCATGGCGTTTCGCAGCAGTGAGAATGCAATTATAATCCGTGTGAAGGAGGTCAGCATGATGAGCAGTGACGGAGCTACCGTAAGTATTGTGATGAGGATTATGAGGTCGATTGTGGTGGTGTCGGTGGTTATGTTTAATGCTTCAAAAAGTTCGGTGAGTTCTTCATTATCGCCGAGCGTTTCGCCCAGACCGCCGCCGGCTTGCTGTTCATCCTGTTGTGCCGGATCGCCGATTGCCTGAATCTGATCGGTACCGTCGGTAATCGGTTCGGTTACAGCCACATCCGTGGCAGCCACCTCGGGGGAGGGCATACTTGCCGAGACCGCCTGTGATGAGAAAATTGCGGAAGGAATGAAAAAAAGCAGAGCCAAGAGGAGTATAACTAAATTTTTGCGGATTCTTTGTTTTGCTTCTTTTACCGCTCTTGCCCTCTCCTGCATTTTAATCATCCTCTTTTTTCGCTGACAACTTTTCTGCTAAAACTATCTTGAAAGCTTCGCCGATCGGCATCTTTTCGGAACGCGTAAAGATTGATTTCTTTTCAGTCTCCAAAGCTTCGCCCGTCTCTGCCGCTGTCTCTGTCACCCGTCCGTCATCTGCCGCCTCTGTCGCACCCAGTTCCCCAAGAAGCCGCACATTGCCCACACCGATCAGATAGCGTTTGCCGCCTGTTTCGGCGATAACAAGGCGTGTGTCCGGGGTGATGGAAACGGTGTCTTTGATGTTAATGAGCTTACCGCTTCCGGTGAAACCGAAGCCGTATTTCTTTTGAAACCATCGGGCTGCCCAGAACATGAAGATGATTATTGCTATTACGCCGACGAGGGCGAATAACACGGAAAGGGTATCAGGCATGATTGAAAAACCTCGAGGTAAAATTACCCAAGAACCTTTTGAACGGTTTGAAGGATACGATCGCCTTTGAAGGGCTTGACGATGAAGTCGAGAGCACCGAGTTTTATTGCTTCGACAACCATAGCTTCCTGTCCCATTGCGGAACACATAACTATCTTTGCATCGGAATGAGCTTTTTTAATGTCACGGAGAGCTTC
>JAISIC010000056.1 GCA_031262225.1 Ruminococcus sp.
GAATAGAATGAAAATTCAACCTGCCCTTCTGCTTCGGAATAAAGAAGAATTTTTTCCATAACTTCGCCCGAAAGATCGGTTTTCAAAAGATAACTGTTTTCGAGTACAGTGTTTTCAGCTGCTTCCGTCTTCGATACTAACACAAAAATTGTATTGTCATAAAAAGCGACACCCGAAAGGTAGCTGTAACTTTCGCCTTTGGGTGTGAACTCCGAAAATTTATATATAACATCTTTCGGTCCGGGTTCGACCGGGACTTCCTTGGAACAGCCGATAAGCAAAGTTAAACACACTATCAACGACAAAACTGCCGCAGTGATTTTCTTTAAATTAAGGGAAGTACGCATATTTTATAACTCCTTTATCACAAGAAAGTATCGCCTTCATTATATATATCCGAATTTTCGGTTGATTCCTTGCATTTATTAAAAAATTTTTCTGAGTTTGTCCTTTATAAGTTTTTACGTTGCTAAAAAATTTTTTTGAGATTGTTTGCAGTGTTTTGGAGTAGGGAAAACCCCGTCAGTTTAGGCTGGCGGGGTATCTTTTGTTATTTTATATACTCCGCGATAATCGAGCCTGCTTCCGCAGTGCCGAGAATCCGTTCATTATCCGTACCGCTTGCCAAATCTGCGGTGCGGTACCCCTCGTTCAAAACGTCCTTAACGGCTTCCTCAATGGCATCAGCTTCCTTTGTCAGCTTGAATGTATAACGCAGCATCATAGAGGCGGAAAGAATAGCCGCCATGGGGTTAGCTTTGTTCAACCCCGCAATATCGGGTGCAGAACCGTGAACCGGCTCATACATACCGAAATCGCCGGCATTAAGGCTCGCAGACGGCAGCATACCGATTGAACCGGCAATCTGACTTGCCTCATCGGAGAGAATGTCACCGAAGATATTGCTTGTGAGGATTACGTCAAACTGTTTGGGTGCACGTACAAGCTGCATTGCCGTGTTGTCCACATAAAGATGATTAAGTTTTATATCGGGATAATCCGCCGAAATATCGGTAACAACAGCGCGCCAAAGCCTCGATGATTCAAGTACATTCGCCTTGTCAACACTGGTTACTTGTTTATTACGAAGCCTTGCCATCTCGAAGGCAGTGCGTGCAATGCGTGCTATTTCTGTTTCCGAATACTCCTCAACGTCATATGCAAAACGCACTCCGTCTTTCTTTTCAGTAGCCTTTTTACCGAAATAAATTCCTCCCGTAAGTTCACGCACCACGAGTATATCAAGTCCCCCTGCTACGAGTTCAGGGCGAAGCGGACAGCTTTCGGCGAGTGCGGAAAACAGCATCGCCGGACGCAGATTCGCATATAACCCGAGCTCTTTTCGTAAACCCAAAAGAGCTGTTTCGGGGCGCCGGTCACCGGGGAGGGTATCCCATTTTTCTCCGCCCACAGCTCCGAGCAAAACTGCATCGGAGTTTTTGCAAACGTTAAGGGTTTCTTTGGGCAGGGCAGTCCCGTAAGCATCAATTGCACACCCTCCGGCAAGGACATTTCTATAATAAAAATTATGCCCGAATCGGTCGGCAACAGCGTCAAGCACCTTCACCGCCTCGTTTGTAACCTCAGGACCGATACCGTCGCCCGGTATAACAGCTATATTCATGTTCATGGGTTATGCCCCTTTCGTAGCTTTCAGGTACGGCATCAGCCCGCCTGAAGTGATAATTCCCTGTATAAAGGGCGGGAAAGGCTTTGCGGTAAAGCTTTTTTCGCTTGTGTTGTTTGTAATCACGCCGGTATCAAAATTTACTGAAACGTTGTTGCCGCTTTCGATGCCGTCAACCGCCTCATCACATTCCATAATCGCAAGACCGATATTAACGGCGTTGCGATAGAAAATCCGCGCGAAACTCTTCGCGATAACACAGGATATTCCACTTTCCTTAATTGCAATAGGGGCGTGTTCACGGGAAGAGCCGCAGCCGAAATTCTCTCCTGCTACCATTATGTCTCCTTCTTTCACCTTAGCGGTAAAATCGCGGTCAATATCTTCCATGCAATGCACCGCAAGCTCCTTTTTGTCAGCAGTATTAAGGTATCTTGCGGGGATAATTACGTCGGTATCTACATTGTCACCATATCGAAAAACATTTCCTGTTACAGTCATGCCAGTTACATTCATGATAATACCTCCTCAGGGTGTGCTAATCTTCCTTTAATTGCAGAAGCCGCAGCAACTGCCGCCGATGCGAGGTAAACTTCACTGCTCACGTCGCCCATCCGACCGACGAAATTACGATTGGTTGTCGATACGCATTTCTCCCCGGCTGCAAGAACGCCCATATGTCCGCCCAAGCAGGGTCCGCAGGTGGGGGTTGATACAACTGCTCCCGCTTCAATAAAGGTTTCGATATAGCCTCTCTTGAGGCTTTCAAGGTATACTTTCTGTGTGGCGGGAATGATGATAACACGCACATTCGCCGCCCTTTGTCTGCCCTTAAGGATTTCCGCCGCCGCCGCCATATCCGAAATACGCCCGTTGGTGCAGGAACCTATTACCACTTGGTCAATTGTAATA
The DNA here is from genome assembly GCA_031262225.1 of Ruminococcus sp. Taxonomy (GTDB): domain Bacteria; phylum Bacillota; class Clostridia; order Oscillospirales; family Ruminococcaceae; genus JAISGY01. The sequence goes on from JAISIC010000056.1 coordinate 2,540, forward strand.
TCCCCGGCTTCCGATACCTTCTTCGTATTAGACGGCAGAGAGGGGAATGCAACAGTGGGCCGGACAGCCGAAAGGTCAATGTCGATGCAATCCGAATAAACCGCATCTTCATCTGCCTCGTATATGTTATAGGGACGTGTAACCCGCCCATTCATATATGCAAGAGTAACGTCATCCACAGGGAAAATACCGTTTTTCGCACCTGCTTCAATCGCCATGTTCGCAATACATAACCTGTCATCCATTGAAAGTGCTTTAACACCCTCTCCGGTAAATTCAAGAGATTTATAAAGCGCACCGTCCACGCCGATAAGACCGATAAGGTGGAGGATTACATCTTTACCGGAAACAAAACGTTTCAAACTGCCCGTAAGGTTGACTTTGATAGCTTCGGGGACTTTAAACCATGTTTTCCCGGTAGCCATTCCCGCCGCCATATCGGTTGAACCAACGCCGGTTGAGAACGCGCCGAGAGCCCCATAGGTACAGGTGTGCGAGTCAGCACCGATAATCAGTTCACCGGCGGCGACAAGCCCCTTTTCGGGGAGGAGTGCGTGTTCAATCCCCATATCGCCGACGTCATAGAAATTATCTATGTCAAAACGCTTTGCGAATGATCGGCACTCTGCACACTGAACCGCCGCTTTTATGTCCTTATTCGGCGTAAAGTGATCCATAACCATTGTAACCTTTGTTTTATCGAAAACACCGTCGAACCCCTCACGGTCAAATTCATGTATCGCAACGGGGGATGTTATATCATTCCCGAGAACCATATCAAGATCAGCCATGATAAGATCGCCTGCCGATACAGATTCTACACCTGCGTGTGCGGCTAAAATCTTTTGGCTCATTGTCATACCCATGATTATTCTCCCTTCTTCATTCTGTTTACTGCGGATATCAGTGCCAAAACTGATGCTTCGGCAATATCTTCATGAACACCGATTCCCCAGAAAACTGTGCCTTCTTTGTCCGAGATTTTAATATAGGCGGCGGCTTTGGAGTTGGAATCCTCGTTCAAAGCGTGCTCTGCGTAATCTTCAAAGGTGAAATCCAATCCGCATTTATGGAGTGCAGCGGCAAATGAGTCAATATGACCGTTGCCGTCAGCAGTTGCAGAACGAGTTTCGCCGTTATATCTGATTGTAACACTCGCTGTTTTATGATGATTTGACCATTCAGCGCTTTCAAGTGAAACTGTTTCATGACGATTGATATATTCAAGTGTGAATACGTTTTGAATATCGTTCGGCTCAAGTTCACGGTGTTCCTTGTCTGAAACGCGCTTGATAAAATAGCTGACTTCCCGACGGAGTGCCTCGGGAAGATGATAGCCAAATCGGCTTGATAAAATATAGGATATGCCGCCCTTGCCGGATTGCGAATTTATGCGGATTACATCGGTTTCGTATCGGCGGTTAATATCTTCGGGATCAAGCGGCAGATACGGCACCGTCCAATAGGGTATGCCGTTCTTTTGGTGATATGCCATGCCCTTAGCGATAGCATCCTGATGTGAGCCGGAGAATGCCGCGAAAACGAGTTTCCCCGAATAGGGTTGTCTTACACCGACATCCATAGCGGTTATCATCTCATACTGCTCAACAATGTCCGGCATATTGCCAAAATCAAGTCCCGGGTCAATCCCCTGTGTGTAGAGATTCATCGCGAGGGTTACTATATCGGCGTTGCCGGTGCGTTCGCCGTTGCCGAAAAGCGTACCTTCAATTCGATCCGCTCCCGCCAGTATCGCAAGTTCCGACGCGGCTACCGCACAGCCTCTGTCGTTGTGCGGATGGACAGATACAAAGACATTTTCGCGGCTGTGGAGCCTCTCGGAAACGTATGCAACCTGTCTTGCGAAAACGTGGGGCATCGACATTTCAACCGTTGCGGGGAGGTTTATAATAATGTCGCCCGGGTTTTTAGGCTGCCAAATATCAATAACAGCATTGCATACTTCTATAGCATAGTCAGGTTCTGTTCCGGTGAAACTCTCCGGGCTGTATTCAAAGCGAAAATGCGTCTCGGGGGATTCCTTCGCAAGTTCACAAAACAGTTTTGCACCTTCTTTTGCAATAGCCGTGATTTCGTCGCGGTCTTTCCCGAAAACCTGTTCGCGCTGGGCAACGGAGGTCGAGTTGTAAAGATGTACGATAACATTTTTCGCACCCTTAACCGACTCAAACGTCTTTTTTATAATATGATCGCGCGATTGTGTCAATACCTGAATGGTTACGTCATCGGGGATCATATCCTTTTCAATAAGCGTACGGACGAATTCATATTCAGTATCCGATGCGGCGGGGAAGCCGACTTCAATCTCCTTAAAACCGATTTGAAGGAGCAGTTTGTAGAAATCGAGCTTCTCCTCTAAATTCATTGGTATTATAAGTGCTTGGTTGCCGTCACGCAGATCCACACTGCACCATATCGGTGCCTTTTCAAGATAATCTTTGTTAAAAAATCTTGTAGGGCTGTCTTCCGGGCAGAAAAAGCCCGTTTTATAACGTTCGGTATGTTTCATGATAACTCCTATTTATTTGGCTAAAGCTATAGCTTCAATCTCAATAAGTACGTCTTTGGGAAGACGTGAGACTTCAACAGTTGAGCGCGCCGGTTTTGACGGAAGAAAGTCTGCGTAAACATCATTCATCGCCGTAAAATTCCCCATATCGGAGAGAAAAACAGTTGTTTTAATAACGCTGTCAAGCGTTGCACCCGCGCTCTCGAGTACCGCCTTTATATTTTCCAAAACCTGAACAGTCTGTGCAGTAATGTCATTCCCGATAAGCTCACCGGAAGGGGACAGCGGAATCTGCCCTGAAGTGAAGATAAATCCGCCCGCTTTTATTGCCTGTGAATAGGGTCCGATTGCGCTCGGGGCATCTGTCGTTTGAATCTTCGTAATCATAATATTTCTCCTATTTTGGCCTACTCTGCAACAATAACTTTATATCCTGCCGTTTCCAAGTTTTCGCAAACTTTTTTCCCATGTTCGCGGTCGCTGACTTCGCATATGATGTGTAAAAATACATCTCGCGGGTCAAGGTCTGCACTGGTGCGGTCGTATTGAACATTAACGACATTCGCGAAACTTTCCGCGATAATCTTCGCTACCCGTTCAAGACTGCCGGGAACGTCCGGGAGAACAGTTTTAAACCGAAGTTTACGCCCTCTTGCCGCAAGCCCGAGATCAATGAGCTTATGAACGAACCCCATATCAATATTGCCGCCTGAGAGAAGACAAACAGCACGTTTTCCCTTTAGTTCCTCCGACATTTTCAGTGCGGCGGCGAGGGAGGTCGCCCCTGCCGGTTCGACAAGCTGTTTACAACGCTCAAGGAGATTGAGGATTGCGGCGGAAATTTCCGCATCGGTGACGGTCACACAGGCGTCTGTGTATGTGTTAATGAGCGAAGTTGTAAGTTCACCGGGCATACTTACGGCAATACCGTCGGCAATGGTTGTCGCACGCTCTGTTCCGACAAGCTTCTTTTCGGCAAATGAGCGGCAGATTGCATCCGCACCGACACTCTGTACTCCGATAATCTTAATACGAGGGTTGATGGATTTTAGGCAGAATGACACACCTGCAAGCAGTCCGCCGCCGCCCGCCGGTACGAACACCACGTCCACATTCGGCATATCGCGGAGTATTTCAAAACCGAGCGTACCCTGTCCGGCGATGATAGATGCGTCGTCAAAGGGGTGAATGAACTCCGCACCGCGCTTTGCCGCAAGTTTTTTTGCATACGCACAGGCACTGTCGTAACAGTCCCCCGAAAGCACAACCTCTGCACCATACCCTTCCGTCGCCTTTATCTTTGCGATAGGGGTGCTTTTGGGCATAACGATTGTTGCAGAGAGTCCGAGAGCCGCCGCCGCATAAGCTACCCCTTGAGCGTGGTTTCCCGCAGATGCAGCAAGGACATTTTTTACATCCCCGGTTTCCTTAATCTGACACAGCTTATTGTAAGCACCGCGAATCTTAAATGAGCCGGTCTTCTGTTGGTTTTCATATTTGAGATAAATATCAGTCCCACTGATTTTTGAGAAGGTTTCGGAACGCTTAAGCGGCGTTTTATGAAGTACCCCGGAGAGCCTTGATACGGCATTTTCGACGTCTCCGATGGTTAGTATTGTACTGTCACTCATAACCTACACAGCTCCTTTTTTTAGTTGACTTCGTCAAGAACAGCTTTTCGGAATTTTGCAAGGCATCCTTTGACTTCCCGAAGCATTTTAGGCTGTCTGTTTTTAAATCTTGCGGCGATTTCTTCTTCTGAAATATTCACCGATATTGAATAGTTTGGAATGTCTATATTGATAATGTCGCCGTCACGCAGTATCGCAATTACGCCGCCTGCCGCTGCTTCCGGTGCGATATGCCCGATTGCCGCACCTCGTGTTGCACCCGAGAAACGCCCGTCGGTGATGAGTGCGACGTCTTTATCCAGTCCCATACCCATCAGTGCCGATGTGGGAGACAGCATCTCACGCATACCCGGACCGCCCGCCGAACCCTCATAGCGTATAATGACAACATCGCCTTTTTTTATACCGCCGGAGTATATCGCTTCGATTGCTTCTTCTTCGGAATCAAAACAGCGTGCATTTCCCGAAAATGTCTGCATATCGGAGGCAACGGCACTGCGCTTAACCACACCGCCTCCCGGTGCGAGGTTGCCGAACAGTACGGCAAGCCCGCCGGTTTTACTATATGGATTGCTAAACTTTCGGATAACGTTTTCGTCGGTTATTGCCGCTCCCGTGATGTTCTCACCGAGCGTACGTCCTGTCACGGTCATTACCGATCGGTCAAGCAAGCCGTTTATAGCCAGTTCATTCATTACTGCATATACCCCGCCCGCTGCGTGAAGGTCCTGTATATGATGGGGTCCGGCGGGTGCAAGGTGACAGAGATTCGGTGTGTTTTCGCTGATTTCGTTAACCATTGCAAGGTTAAAATCAAGCCCGGCTTCGGCGGCAATTGCGTCGAGATGCAGCACCGAATTTGTTGAACATCCAAGAGCCATATCAACTGTCAAAGCATTTTTAAGTGTAGTTTGTGTTATAATATCAAGCGGCTTAATATCTGCTTTTATGAGCGGTATAATACATTCCCCGGCGTTTTTTGCAAGTATTTTTCTTGCCGAATAGACAGCCGGTATAGTCCCGTTCCCCCGAAGTGCCATTCCGAGTGCTTCGCAGAGGCAGTTCATGGAATTTGCCGTGAACATACCCGAACATGAACCGCAGGTGGGGCAGGCATTATCCTCGCAGTATTTCGCTTGTTCCTCCGTCCATAGCCCCGCCTTAACCTTTCCGACTGCTTCAAAACAACTGTTAAGGTCCATACCACCGATTGACAGCATCGGTCCCCCCGAAACGAAGATCGAGGGTATATTAAGCCTTACCGCCGCCATCAGCATTCCGGGAACGGTTTTATCGCAGTTCGGTATGAAGACAAGCCCATCGAAACAATGCGCACGCACCATACATTCGATACTGTCTGCGATTATCTCGCGGGAGGCGAGGGAGTATTTCATACCCTCATGCCCCATCGCAATACCGTCACAAACTGCAATTGTATTAAACACCACAGGGGTGCCGCCGGCAGAAAGAACGCCGTCCCTGACCGCTTCGGTTATGTCGCGAAGCCCCGTGTGACCGGGCACTATCTCGTTATATGTACTCACTATGCCGATAAGCGGTTTTTTAAGCTGACTGTCGGAAAACCCCGCCGCCTTAAGGAGACTGCGGTGCGGCGTTCTTTCCGTACCCGTCTTAATTGTATCGCTGTTCACGCTTTAACCTCTTTCTTCCAAGACATCTTATCGCGAAGCTCAGCACCGACCTCTTCCGAAAGATGTTCTTTTTCAAGGCGGCGGCAAGCGTTAAAGTGTGCTCTCCCGGACTGGTTTTCAAGAATCCAATTCCGTGCGAATGTGCCGTCTTGAATTTCTTCTAAAACCTTCTTCATTTCCTGTCTTACACTGTCGGTTATGATACGTTTCCCGACTTCATAATCGCCGTATTCGGCGGTGTCGCTGACAGAATATCGCATGAAGGATAATCCCTTTTGCACCACAAGGTCGATGATTAGTTTCATTTCGTGCATACATTCAAAATACGCACTTTCCGGCTGATAACCCGCTTCAACAAGGGTGTCAAAACCGGCTTTCATCAGTGCGGAAACGCCGCCGCAAAGCACCGCTTGTTCGCCGAAAAGATCGGTTTCGGTTTCCTCGCGGAAGGTTGTTTCAAGTACACCCGCACGTGTTCCGCCTATACCGTCGGCATATGCAAGAGCCGTTTCGTGTGCGTCCCCGGTGAAGTCACGATAAACCGCGATAAGAGCGGGAACACCTTTCCCTTCGAGATATTGACTGCGAACGGTATGTCCGGGACCTTTCGGTGCAATCATAATTACATCCACAAAGGGGGGCGGCAAAATCTGACCGTAGTGAATGTTAAATCCGTGTGCAAAACAGAGTGTCATACCTGCGTGGAGGTGCGGTGCAATTTCGCTGTTATAAAGTGCCGCCTGCTTTTCGTCATTGACAAGAATCATAACGACATCGGCATTGCGAACTGCTGCTGCCGTGTTCATAACGGTGAGTCCGTCATCAACGGCACGTTGTTTTGACTGAGAACCTTCGTAAAGCCCGACGATAACCTTTACGCCGCTATCATGCAGATTTTGCGCATGAGCGTGTCCTTGACTTCCGTAACCGATAATAGCAACGGTTTTTCCTTCGAGTGCTTTTTTGTTGACATCCTTTTCGTAAAACATTACTGCCATGATAAAAATCTCCTATATGTTTATTTATATTATTTTTGCTTCGCATACATCGACAAGCTTTTCAAGCTGACGCTGGATCTGTTCCTTAACGCATTTATCGCCGTTTGAAGTAAGTATAATCCGCGAATAGTCGTTGTTCTCTGCAAGCGGTGCAACCGACAGGGTATTTATGTTATATCCGCGTTTTGAAAACAGACTTGTTACACGCATGAGTGTCCCGTAACGATTCCGCAACACTACCGACATTGTGAAATTTTCTGATTCCATGATATGTCCTCCTTTTTTTATCTTAAAATTAGGTCTTCAATTGAACCGCCCGGCGGAATCATCGGCAGAACCTTTGCGTCCGGATCAATGTGACAGTCGATTACAACCGGTCCGTCTGTGTTAAACGCCTTATCAAACGCTGTTTTAAGTTCCGTTTCGTTTTGTACAGTAAAACCTTCTGCTCCGAAAGCCTCTGCAAGCTTAACGTAGTCCGTCGCACGGTGGAGTGTGGTGTGAGAGAATCGTTCACCGTAAAACTGACGCTGCCACTGACGAACAAGCCCTAAAACTCCGTTATTCATAATAACAATAACAACCGGGATTTTGTAGGTGACTGCTGTCGCCAGTTCGTTAAGGTTCATGTGGAAGCCGCCGTCGCCGGTTACGAGCACGGTACGCTTTCCGTCCCTGCTCACCGATGCACCGATTGCCGCACCCAAACCGAACCCCATCGTTCCGAGACCTCCCGAAGTAATAAAGGTGCGATGAGCGGCAAAATCATAGTTCATTGCCGTCCACATCTGGTGCTGACCTACATCTGTCGCTATCGGTGTGTCGTCCTCTGTGTATTCGCGAAGCATCTGAATAATTCGGGTCGGCAGAATGTCGCGTTCGCGGTCGGCTGTATCGTCAAATAGTCGCTTTTGTGCTGCTTTGAGGAATTTTACACGTTCCTCCCATTGCGGCAAATGTTGCGAGAAATTCTCCGCTTGGAGTGTGTCCGACAAAGCTGTCAGCGTCTCACCGATATCACCTACAATTCCTATGTCAACTGTAACGTTTTTGCCGATTTCAGCCCGGTCTATGTCTATATGAATTATCTTCACGTTTTCGGTATATTTGCGGATATTGCCTGTTGCTCTGTCGGAAAAACGCACGCCTACACCGATAATCAAATCTGCTTCCGACTGTGCAATAGAGGCGGCGTAAACACCGTGCATTCCTGTCATACCGAGCTTTTTCGGATTACGGTAATCCATTGCGGAAAGACCCATCATCGAGAATCCCGCAGGAGCATCAATAAGTGTTGCAAAACGTTCAAGAGCCGATTCCGCTTCCGCCGAAACCACACCGCCGCCGGCATATATAAACGGTCTTTTCGCTGATTTAATAAGCTTTACAGCTTCTTCTATATCACTTTGCGAAACTTCCGGAAGCGGGAAGAGAGGCAACGGTATACTGCCATGCCATTCACAGGATGCAACCTGAACATCTTTCGGTATATCAACAAGAACAGGACCTTTCCGCCCGGAACGTGCTATTCGGAACGCTTCGCAGAGCGTTTCCTCAAGTTCCTCTACATCCTTAACAATGTAGTTATACTTCGTTATCGGCATAGTTATCCCGGAAATGTCTACTTCTTGGAAGCTGTCTTTCCCGATAAGCGCTGAGTTTACGTTGCCGGTTATGGCAACGAGCGGCGTTGAATCAAGGTATGCCGTTGCGATCCCGGTCACAAGATTTGTTGCCCCCGGTCCGCTTGTTGCGATTACAACTCCGGTTTTTCCGGTCGCTCTTGCATAACCGTCGGCGGCGTGTGCGGCACCCTGTTCGTGACAGGTGAGTATATGGTTTATTCTGTCACCGGCTTTGTAGATTTCGTCGTATATATTCAGTACACAGCCGCCGGGATAACCGAAAATATCTTTGATACCATGGCTCAAAAATGTCTGGATAACAATTTCTGCTCCGCTTATCTGCATGATAGACCTCCATAAAAAAACATCCGGACGGGCTTATCGTTGCCGCCGGATGTGACTGAATCGGATTAAGGGTTAAGCGCAGTATGTTGCAGTAACCTTCCGAGCCACACGCCAAACGGCACTATTGATAAGGACATCAATAATGCTAAGGACTATTATAATGACTGCGAAGGAACCGTATAACATGAAAATTAACCTCAACAGATATAACTAATTATTATATCATGATAACGACAAGTCATTTGTATTACTTGTATGTATATCAATATAACATATAGGAATATGAATGTCAAGCTTTTTCATATTAAAATTTAATTTTCTGATATTTTTACAATATATCGACAAAAATAACGCGAAATTTTATGCATTTTGCATAAGTTTTTTTCGCATAGATTGTATATTTTACCTTGCTCATCAAAATATATAAAAAACAGATTCTTAAAGATAAAATTATCCCGGAAGAATTTGTATTGCAGACGAGCGGTTCTTGCATAAACGACAAGCTATATAGTCAATTCTTCGCAAGGCGGGGGATTAAAGGATACATGGGTTATGAAAAGTTAGGAGGAAATTTTATGCAAAACAAAGCAAACAGATTGTTTTGGCTGGGAAGATACAACGAAAGAGTTCTCACTACTCTTAAGTACATATTGAATCTTTACGATAAATCAATAGACAGCGAAATTGATATTGACGGCTATTGTAGAAAGCTTAATATACCGAATCTTTATCTCGTGCTTAATCCGCTTGGAATCAATATAATAAGCAGGGTTACTCCGCTTTGTGAGCTTGACCTGAACAGAATGTTCCCGGGCAACAAGAACGGTGATGTTTATGAATATCTTGCGGCAGAAATTGTTGAAGATATCACTGATGAAAATTATGAAAACTGGGCAGTAGATATACACGCATCAAATATCTATTTAAGGGAACTTCCTCAGATTCGTATTAACGAGCAGTATGAAAATGAACTGGTGCCGCTCGCGAAAACTCTTAATATGCCGTTTATCTGGGTGCATTCGTCGGCAACTGTGCTTGAAAGTACACTTGCTTATTCACTAAACAGCAGGAATTGCAAAACACTTGTTGTTGAAATGGGTGTGGGGATGCGATTAACGCAGAATTACGGTGATATGCTTGTGGACGGAATTTTAACTCTTATGAAAGAATTAGGAATCTGGGAAGCTCCTCCGACTCCTCCGAAACTCCCCCAATATAATCCGATAATTTCAAGAGATAAAGATAATGATCTCCAAGTGTATTTTGTAAACGCACCGAAAACAGGTCTTTTTATCCCGGAAGTTAATCACACAGATAATATAAAACAGGGGGAGCGGCTTGGTGTTATCGCTGACCCGCTGACAGGGGAGAGTGCAGAAATCCTCAGCCCTTGCAGAGGGTTACTGTTCACACTTCGTGAATACCCTGTTGTACTTGAAGGTTCACTTATTGCAAGAATTTACGGAGCGAAAAAACATTGAAAACAATTTACAGAGAAAACCTTAAAATACCCGAGTATGTATTCGGCGAAAAATCCGACAACCCGGAAAATTCGGTTGCAATCGTAGGTGCACTTCGAGGAAATGAAGTTCAGCAAACATTCATTTGTGCAAGCTTAGTGAGAATTTTAACAGAGCTTGAAACCAACGCAAAAATCAGAGGTTATATAAAAATATTTCCCTGTGTCAATAGGTATTCGATGAATGTCGGCAAAAGATTTTGGGCATCTGACAACACAGATATAAACAGAATGTTCCCGGGGTTTTGTGAAGGGGAAACAAAACAGCGTGTTGCCGATGAAGTTTTTGAAAAAGTTAAGAATTTCAAATACGGTATACAGCTTGCATCATTTTATCTGCCCGGTGAATTCATGCCTCATGTCCGGATAATCAAAACGGCGTTTACCGATACAAACGAGGCTTTTGACTTCGGATTGCCGAATGTTTTTGTCGCAGAACCGTCGCCTTTTGATACTGCAACGCTCAACTACAACTGGCAGATTTGGAACACCTCCGCATATTCGCTGTATTCAAAAACGACCGAAAAAATAGATATATTCTCGGCGGATATTATCATAAATTCCATTTTGACATTCTTAAGTAAAAACGGAATAATCAAATATGATATTGCAACGATCACCGCCAAGACAGAAAATACTATATATTATAAAAAGGATCTTGTCAATGTGGTTTCACCCTGCGGCGGGATTTTGATTCATAAAGCTACAAGCGGCGAAAAGATAATGAAAGAACAGGTTTTAGCTGAAATAATTGATCCCCTTTCCGGTAACATTAAGGCTGTCGTTTACGCGCCGAAGACAGGGCAGATTTTTTATACGCACACGTCAAATCTGATCAGCGAACATGAAATAGTTTACAGAATAATATAATCGGTTATATATTAAATTTTGTCGGTGCGTATTTTAACTGCCGACCGGCGGGCAACACCCCTACTATATCCGCAGGCACAGATAAGGTTGAGTTAGTCGCAACTCGTGAATACGGCAATCATTGCCTTATCACGGCTACCCTGCGGATTCTTGACCGCTTTTATTTCTTCAAGCGTCATAGCCCCCCGCCATCTTTTCTGCGATTTGGGTTTGAACTTTTTCGCCGATGATGCTTTTGAGCAGATAATGTAGTGAAAATACCGCTTGACTTTATGGCAAAAATATGTTACAATACCCTTGATATTTACAAATCGAGGTGTAATGATGTACATAATCAACAAAGTTAACAAAACCGCCACGGCTATCGAGAAAAAGAAATTTTCTGACCTTGGTTTTACAGAGCGATATGACTTACAGGAGTGGATAGCGAATCAACCCTCTATTCTCGGTGAGGATTTGCTTATTATTCAAAAGGAATTTGACGGCTTCTCTGATACCAAAGAGAGGCTTGATTTGCTTGCTCTCGATACAAGAGGAAATATAGTAATCATCGAAAATAAGCTTGATGATTCGGGGAAAGATGTTGTTTGGCAAGCGTTGAAATACGTTTCATACTGTGCTACCCTTAAGAAAAGTGAAATTGTTGACATTTATCAGAATTATCTCGGTACGAGCGGTAATGCCGAAGATAAACTTGCCGGATTTTTCAAAGGTGATTTTGATAACGTTAAACTCAACCCGCAAGACGGCGACCAGCGTATTATTTTAGTCGCAGCAAATTTCCGCAAAGAAGTTACATCAACCGTGTTGTGGCTTCGCGACCATGGTGTTGATATAAAGTGTGTTCGTGTTACGCCATATCAAGATGTAGAAAAAGTTTTTCTTGACGCAACTATTATTTTGCCTGTTCCTGAAGTCGCTGAATATCAAATCAAGATTAGAGGCAAAAAACAAGAAGATATTATTGATTCTAAAGACGAGGCTGAAAGACATAAATTACGGCGTGAATTTTGGACTATGGCACTGCCTATTCTCGGTGATGCAATACCGATTTATAAAAGCATCTCCCCGACTCAAGACAACTGGGTTACCGGAGCAAGCGGATGTTCCGGCGTTGCATTCAGTCCGATTGTTCTTAAAAATGGTTTTCGATGTGATATTTACATTGATGTCGGCGATAAAGAAAGGAATAAGAAGATATTTCATACGCTTAATACAAAAAAAGAGGAGTATGAATCCTCTTGCGGTTTTAAGCTTACTTGGCAGGAACTCGAAGATAAAAAAGCTTGTAGGATATGTATCAGTAACGATTCTATCGGCGGTTTAATGGAACGTGACAGTTGGATCGACGGTGCAAACTGGCTTGCTGAAAATATGAAAAAGCTTTATGATACTTTCAAAAAATCTATAGAAGAAGCTGTTAAACTAAATAAGTAATTTTTTCGTTAAAATAGTTGTGTTTAAAACATAATCAAACCCCTCTGTAATTTAATCATACAGAGGGGTTTTGCATTGAAATATCGCATATACACTTAACGGCAACAGTCGGGCGTGCTAAATAAACTGCGGTAAATAGAAACGATTGCCGGTATATCTTCTCGGGTTGCAAGATTGAAGTTATATTTTTCTGCGGTAAGTATATCTTTCATGATAATCTCCTTCATAAATAAAGTAAACGCCTTCCGGATCAGTCCGGAGGGCGTTTTAATATACTCGTAAGTTGGCAACTCTAAAGTATATAAACGGCGTGAATATATGTTTATAGGTAGATACACAGAACTATTTTTGGATTTTCGCGAAAAGAGGTTTTACAAAGCGGCTTATAGCTGAGGCTGATGGGTTTGATAATGTTCGATTGATTGCTTTTAATAAGATGGTATAATACAAACACCACCTATTGTCATATTATGAGAAAATAAAACCTCACTTAACAGCCTCAAATCCCTGCCTTAAATCGTCTAAAATATCATCAATATGTTCAGCACCGATTGACAGACGGATAGTGTTGGGCTTTATGCCTGCCGAAAGCAGTTCGCTTTCGCTCATCTGTGAATGAGTGGTGCTTGCGGGGTGGATTACAAGCGATTTAACGTCTGCTACATTCGCAAGGAGCGAGAAGAGGTTAAGTTCTTCCGTAAAGCGTTTCGCCTTTTCTGCGTTTCCCTTTATCTCAAAGGTGAAAATCGAACCGCCGCCTTTGGGGAAATACTTCTTGTACTGCTCGTAGTCCTTATGATCACGCAAGGACGGGTGATTTACCCTCTCAACCTGCGGATGCTTTACTAAATATTCAACTACTTTTTCAGTGTTCTCAATATGATGCTCTAAGCGGAATGACAAAGTTTCAAGCCCTTGCAGGAACAAAAACGCATTAAAGGGAGAAAGCGACGCACCAATGTCTCTGAGAAGTGTTGTGCGTGCTTTGATGATGTAAGCTAATTTCCCGACTGCATCAGTAAAAACCAAGTCATGGTAGTTAGGATTCGGGCGTGACAGTCCGGGGAACTTGTCGTTCTGTGCCCAATCGAAATGTCCGCCGTCTACGATTATACCGCCGATTGATGTGCCGTGTCCGCCTATAAACTTAGTGGCTGAATGAACAACAATGTCAACACCGTAATCAATGGGGCGTAACAGATACGGCGTGGCAAATGTACTGTCAACAATAACGGGAATTCCGTGGCGATGTGCAATGGCAACGACCGCTTCAATGTCAACAACGCTTGCGTTAGGGTTACCGATAGTTTCAAAGAAAACTGCCTTTGTGTTATCCTTTATGGCATTTTCAAAGCTTGTGGGGTTGCTGCCGTCCACAAACGTAACTTCAATTCCTAAATCGCGAAGCGTGTTCGCAAATAGATTATATGTACCGCCGTATAACTGTTTATCCGAAACAATATGGTCGCCGCTTTTTGCGATATTTAATATGGCGTATGTGATTGCAGAAGCACCGGAAGCTGTTGCCAACGCCGCTGCACCGTTTTCAAGTGCCGCCATACGCTGTTCAAACACATCCCAAGTGGGGTTCATAATACGTGTATAGATATTCCCGTTTTCGGTCAAAGCAAAGCGGTCAGCCGCTGATTTTGATGTGGGGAACACATAAGACGACGTCTGATAAATCGGCACTGCTCTTGAATCGGTAGCCGAATCGGGCTTCTCCTGCCCTGCGTGAATTTGAATTGTCTCAAAGCGATAATTTCTGTTTGACATAATAAATTTTCTCCTTTTTTCATAAAACTCTGTTGCATTGTATTCATTCCCACCGAAATTTTGCAGATGATAATAGCCCTGCTCCGATACGGCAGTTTTACCGTACAATTTTTTGTCTTCACCAACAGGACATTTCGCAACACATATACCGCACGGATATCTTCCTTCATCACGCAAAAATTTATGATAGCCGGCACATTTATACCGCTGCATATCATACATTTGAACATCGTCCTCACGGCGTTCAAAAGCACCTATCGGACACGATCGCAGACAGGTTCCGCACCCTGTGCAGAGGTTTTTTTCTATCATTTCGTCAGGCGGAAATTCCGCGTCGGTGATGATAGAAACAAGACGAACTCTCGGTCCGAAATCCTTTGTTATCAGGCAATGGTTATAGCCGATTGTACCCAGTCCCGCGAGGTTCGCAGCTGTGACCTGAGAGAAAGCAGCCTCCGGCTTCTTTACAAGTCCGTTTATATCGCTGTAACCATCCCGGGGGAAAAAGTGTGCCTTATTACCGAGAGCGATTAAAGTCGATGATAAGCGGTATGCCGCTTCGTCAAGGAGCCTGTTGGTAGTATTATAAGCTTCCGAATAGAAGTTTGACGGCGTTGTTTCTATCATCGCAAGCGGCAACGGCACTAACCCCGAAATCACGGTTTTGCTCCACGGCCAAATATTTTTCGGATAGTAATTTTCACGAGGTTCGCTGGGGTGCGGTGTACCCGCAAACGCTAAATCTTTCTGTTCTTCCCACCGCTCTACAGGAGCAAACCCCACAGCAGTTAAACCTAAACGCTGTGAAGCAAGAATAATCTCCTGTTTTAATTCTTGTAAGTCGTTCATAGTTTCCTCCAAGACGAAAAGAATCGCTCAAGAAGCCCCAGCATTCCATTAAGTGCAATACCGAGCAAAGCAAGGGCAACGATAGCGGCGTACATCTGCGGAACTTTGAAGATTTGCTGTGAATAAAGTACCAAATATCCAAGCCCTGAAGTCGCTCCGATCATTTCAGCGGCAACAACCGCCATAACGCAGTATGAACCGCCCAGACGAATGCCCGTAAATATCTGCGGTGTCGCACCCGGTAGAATAACATTAAGAAACGTGTACATTTTTGAAGCACCCATTGATTTTACCGAGCGAATAAGAACCGGCTCAACGTCTCTTACCCCCGCACTGGTATTTAACAGGATAGGCCACAAGGATGCCCAAAAGATTATAGCCGTCTTTGAAACTTCGCCTAATCCGAAAAACAGAATGAATACCGGAAACAGAGCAAAAGCCGAAATTTGACGGAAGAACTGAAACAATAAATCAAGCGTTTGATTAACCCGTCTGAAATAACCAAAGAGTAAACCCATAATAACGCCAACCGATGCCGCCAACAACAGTCCTCTGAAAATCCGAAGCAAGCTGGCAACTATGTGAGGCATTAAAGATCCGTCCAACAGCATTTCTATGAGTGCAGTTATAACCACACTCGGCGGCGAAAGGAAAATCTCCCTCACCCAACCAAGTCGCGGTGCAAGCTCCCATAGAATCAGGAAAACAAACAGCCCGATGCTTCTGAATAAAATGTTCTTAATATGTTTCCCTGTCCTCATAGATATGCACCATAGCTTTGCAACCGTTCAGCTTCTTCCTGCAATAAGAATGATATTTTTTCGTGAATCTTCAAAAACTCCGACGATGATGTCATATACTTAAAGCGCGGTCGCGGAAGATTAACATCAATGATTTCATTTACCTTTCCGTCACTCATAAAAGCAATACGGTCTGATAACAGAATCGCCTCGTCAATACTGTGAGTTACGAACACGATCGTTTTCTTGTGTGCTTCCCAAATGCGGATTAACTCTATTTGCAGGCTCTCACGGGTTTGTGCGTCAAGTGCCGCGAAGGGCTCGTCCATAAGTACAAGTTCCGGCTCATAAACAAGCACCCGAGCAATGGCTACCCGCTGTTTCATACCTCCCGAAAGCTGATGCGGATATTGATTCTCAAAAGCCGTGAGATTAATGAGCTTCAGGTATTTACGGGCAATCTCGCGACGTTCTTTCTTTTTGACGCCTCTTATTTCCAAGCCGATTTCAAGATTTTTTATAACTGTACGCCAAGGGAGCAGGGCGTAGTTTTGAAAAACTACGCCGCGATTAAAGTCGCGTTCGGAGAGCGGCTTTCCGTCAATTAAAATCTCGCCCTCATCCTCTTTCTCAAGCCCTGCCAAGAGGTTAAGAAATGTGGTTTTTCCACAGCCGGATTGACCGAGCAGGGTGATAAATTCGCCCTCGTTTATATCCAAATCCAGACCTTTTAAAACCGAAAGGGTCTCTTTTTTTCCGACGCTGTTCACGATGGAATATTCACGCTTTACCGAACGTGCCTGTACTTTTACCATATTAACTCTTTATTATTTATTTGCGGGATTATATTCGTTTGTATATATGTCTGTAACCTTGACTTTATCGGTTGTTACTAAGCCCAAATCAGTGAACATATCGTACCAATACTGCATATTTTCAGCAGGAACTATCTGGTCTTCGTAAAATTCAAACATCTCTGCTTCTTCAAGTTTAAAACCGAACTTATCGGCGATCATCTGACGTGCCTCGTCGGGGTTCTCGTTATTCCACTTCGCGGCTTTTGAAAGTATGCCTACTAATTCTTTAACCTCTTCGGGGTGTTCTCTGACGAATGTGCCGCTTGCAGTGTAGGGGCAAAGTCCCGAGATGCCGCCGTCAATATCCCAGTCGGATAAAAGCAGACGGAAATCGGTTGTGTTCGCAGTTGCTCTGCCGGAAGATAGCGGGTGAATAATAGCAATATCGGTATCACCTCTCAAAAGCGGAGCTTCCTGTTCCGAATCGGGGGCGGTTATCATCTTAACGCTGTCGGGGTCAAGACCAATATCCCTTAAAGCTTTCTTAGTAACGAACTCCGAGCAAGCACCGAAGCTGTTTATGCCGAGAGTTTTGCCCTCAAAGTCGGCAATGCCGTTAATAGGCGAATCCGCCTTGACAAAGTATTTCATATGAGGATTTGCCTGTGTGGACCGGCTTCCCGCCGCAATAATTTTTATATCGGCACCCGCTTCAATTGCTGAAATAACGAGCGGTGTATGACGGTTTACCAAATCAAGTGAGCCGGTGGAAAGTGCGGGAATCATCTGCCCTGCCGCGATCTGTCCGACATAATTAGGCTTTATGTTGGCATTTTCAAAGTAACCGAGTTCGTCAGCCAGATACACTAAATCATAGTAGACCCATTCGGGGTAGTTGAAATATACCACGCCGTCGGTCTGCTCCTTTTTTTCGCAACCTGCGAGAGATACTACGAGTGTTACAGCAAGCAACACCGCCGTAACGATTGAAAAAAGTTTTCTTTTTCCGTGGAACACATTTTTATTTTTCATTGTAATCAATCCTTTAATTTTTTTATTTTGCAGATTCAAGCAGTTTTCCCGACCGCATTTCATACTGCCTATTGCTATAGCTGACTGCGTCCGTGTCGTGCGTAACCATTAAAACTGCCGTTCCGCTTCCTGCCGCTGACTTTATAAGCGATAGAACGTCATCAGTTGTCTGAGCATCAAGATCGCCTGTGGGTTCATCAACAAGAAGAAGTTCAGGTGAGTTAATGAGTGCCCTCGCAATGGCGGCACGTTTCATCTCTCCGCCGGAAAGATGCTTGGGGTAACTTCCCGAAAGATGTGCGATTCCAACCTTTTCAAGTAATTTTTCAGCCGTTTCCGCTCCGTCTCCCGATTTCTCCGCCATATGATAGGGTAGGAGAACATTTTCAAGTACCGTAAGTTTTGATAGCAGACTTTGCCCCTGCGGCACATAGCCGATTTTCAAGTTCCTGTAGTTTGAAATTTCCGTATCTGAAAGGGAAAACAATTCGTTATCATCAAAAGTAACGCTTCCCGATGTCGGAACAGTCAAACCTGCAATCATATTCAAAAGTGTGCTTTTGCCGCTGCCGGACTTGCCGATAATACTGATAAAATCACCAGGCGTGAGCGTTAAACAGGCAGAATCCACTGCTTTGAATACTCTCCCGCCTCTGCTGTATTCTTTGGTCAGGTTTTTTATTATTACTACCATACCTATTCACCCTCCCGCATTGTGATATAGGTTTCCGCTCCGGCAAGTTTGACTGCGGCGAAAACGGCGGAAACGGTTCCGGAGGCAAGCGAAACAATCAAGCTGAATATAAATGCGGCGGAAATATGTCCGCTGTCAGGCAGTAAAAAGGGAAGTCCGAGCCTGTCTCCGATATAGGTCGAAAACGGGAAAATCGTTAAAGCCGCCAATGACAACCCTATGATGCTTCCGAAAACGCTTACCAAAACCGACTCGCAAAACACCACAGACACCACGCGCTTTCGTGTTGCTCCGAGCAAGCGTAAAACTGCGAATTCACGTTTTCGGGCGTTAACGCCGAAAGCATACAGAGCAGACAGTACAGCGGCGGCGAGCAGCCATATCGCCCACGAAACCGTCCCGATAAATCGACTGAATAACCCTAATTTATCTGACAGACCCTGAAATAATTCGCTTGACCTGACTATATCAATACCGTCTATTTCACGTCTGATCTTTGAAACGATTTTACCGGTGTCATAACCATCGGCAAGTTTCAAATGTACAACTGATAAGGAATTATCAACGTCGGTTTCAAAGAAATCTGCGTTTTGTGTGTAGCCAATTTCGTGAGCCGCTTTTGCCAAATCACGAACGGTATTTTCAGTTGTGAATACTGAATAATCCATTCCCGTGGATGATTTTTCAAGCTGTGCAACGACGTCATATTTCACGTTATAAAAAGTTACAGTGCCGTCGTCGTCCGGGTAAACATCACTGCCGACGATAATCTCTCCGTCACGCATTCCGCTTTTATATACATTTGAAATCCACGGCGTTGTCACAAAATCGTCAGCGAGATCTATTCCGATAATCTGTACCGCTTCTGAACAGCATTCAGACGATAGCGATGTAAGGAAAAACTGTCCTGCCGCCTTTTCTATTCCCTCCATACCGGCAAGCTGTGACTGCACCGATTTGTCAAAATAAAACCGTATCGGCTCGCCTGAAAGGATAACTCCCTCATATTCCGCTTCGTGTCCGGCGGGGATTACAGCAATGTCCGCACCAAGGCGGTCTTTGGCGGTTAGCAGACCGTTTGAAAGGCTGTTTGAAACAATAGTGCCTACAAGCAGTGAAAACGACAGCATCGCGACCACAAATACTAAAACACCCGTTCTGAATCCGCCGCCGCGAAGATTTATGTAAGAAAGCCTAAATACATTTAGGCGTTTACGCTCCATTTGCATCCCTTCCCTTATCGCTTTTGAATAACCAAATCGCAGATGCAATCGCAAAAATTATTACCGCCACGCCTATAATCGTAATTGCGGGAAGAGCTAAAGCTCGGCAATTCATATGAGCTCCGCCGCAAACGCCGATAAGCAGATTCGGAATCAACACGGCATAAATTCCGGTCGGTACAAGTGCAAGCAAAAGTCCAATTCTTGTACGCTTGTTATTGAATATCAAAAGAAGTATCCCGATAACAGTAATCACGCCGCCTATGCCGCTTGCCGCACGTCCTGTCCAGAAGCATTTCATCACCATATCACCGGCTTCGCAAACAGGGAAAATAGTTTGTGTTCCGACCGCAAGAAGCAAGCCGAGCAGAGTAATAACGATACCTATTATTAAACGATTTTTCATAATTGACCTCCAAAAATTATGTATATTTTTACGCCTTATCAAGAGCCGCGGCAAATGCTGTTGATAGTTCTGCGATAATATCTCCGACAGCTTCAAGACCTACAGAAAAGCGAAGCTGCCCGTCTGTAATGCCGGCCTTCAAGCGTTCTTCTCTGTCAAAAAACCTGTGTGATGTTTTGGCAGACCACGAAACGGTAGTGGCAGTCCCCGCAAGGCTCGGAACGAGATATATGGATTCAAACGCGTTGACTACTTTTCGGGCTGATTCTTCACCGCCTTTTAAATCAACACTTAACATCCCGCCGTACAGTCCGCTGCTGAATTGCCGTGAAGCACGTTCATACGAAGGTGATGATTCAAGTCCGGGATAAAAAACACGCTCTATTTTAGGGTGTGCCTCTAAAAACTTTGCAACTTTAAGTGCATTTTCAGAGTGCCGCTTCATTCGCAAATCAAGGGTACGTAAACTGCGGGCAAGCAGCCAACAATCATGAGGAGAAGCAATTCCGCCGTATAAAACCAAAGACTTTTTAATGCGGTCTATTATTTCCGCTTTTCCCGCGACCGCTCCTGCAACAATATCGCTGTGTCCGCCGAGATATTTTGTCGCACTGTAGAGCACCGCATCAGCACCCAAATTAAGCGGTTTTACGACAATCGACGTCGCAAAAGTATTGTCAACAAAAAGCTTAAGACCGTTTTCGTGTGCTGATTTCGCGAGTTTTTCTAAATCGGGAACTTCCATAAGAGGATTGCTGATTGTTTCGGTGTAAACCAGTTTCGTGTTTGGTTTTGCATATGCAGTTATATCACCTGCCGCTAAATCGGCAAATGTCACCTCTACGCCGAAACGGGGCAGTTCGTTTTCAAGAAAATCCCGCACTCCGCCATATAGCACATTTGAAGATATAATGTGGTCGCCTGTACCCACAAATGAGAGTATTGTCGTCGTGATAGCCGCCATTCCCGATGCAAAAACAACTGCCTTTTCTCCGCCGTCGGCAGAAGCAATCATCTCCGAAACGGCGTCGGCGTTGGGAGCGGCAATTCGGGAATAGATATATCCGTCGGCTTCTTTTTCATAAATTGCGTCCACATCGTCGATATTATCAAACGCGAAAACAGATGAATGGTAAATCGGCATTGTTTCAGGCAATGATTTCATTTTCGCGATTTTCGCGGCAAACCGGGCATCGCCTGTATGGATAAGTCTTGTGGAAAGTTCTTTCATTACTATGTATCCTCTGTAAATCTATATAAAACATATAAGATTAGTATTCATTATAACAGATATTATCCTGTATGTCTAATCTTAAATATCTATAGCGAATTATAGAGAAAATCTATATCATCCATCTTAAAATAATTTAGAATTGACAAATTGCTGAAGTTATGATAAAATAAAAAAAGTTAATTAAATATAAGCAGGTTGAAACAATGGTAAATCAATTTTCACGCACAGAACTCATTTTCGGCAAAGACGGTATGGAGCGGCTTTTCAAAGCAAAAGTGGCTGTTTTCGGTATCGGGGGCGTCGGCGGATATGCTGTGGAAGCCCTTGCTCGAAGCGGTATCGGCAGACTTGATTTATTCGACGATGATAAGGTGTGTTTGACAAATATAAACAGGCAGATACACGCTACAAGAAAAACTGTCGGAAAATACAAAGTTGATGTTGCTATGGAACGCATTTTAGATATAAATCCCGATACAGAAGTCCACGCACATAAACTTTTCTATACTCCCGAAACGTCAAGCACGGTTGACCTTTCAGAGTACGACTATGTTATAGATGCGATTGATACAATGTCGGGAAAGCTGGAACTGGTAATGAAAGCCGAGGAAGCCGGTGTTCCGATAATCTGCTCAATGGGTGCCGGGAACAAGGTTGATCCGACCGCTTTTGAAGTTGCCGATATTTATAAAACTTCCGTTTGTCCGCTTGCTAAAATTATGCGTTATGAGCTTCGCCGCCGGGGTATTAAAAAGCTGAAAGTGGTATATTCAAAAGAAGCACCTATTGCACTTAAAGAAGATATGATGAGCAGCTGCAAAACAGGCTGCATTTGCCCTCCCGGAACTGCACGAAAATGTACGCACAGGCGGTCTATTCCGGGAAGTAATGCTTTTGTTCCGTCGGTAGTCGGACTGATAATCGCCGGTGAGGTCATTAAAGATTTAGTCTCTGTTTTTCACAGCACAGACAATTCAGTTTCGTGACAGACAGCAATTTTTAATATTTCTTCATTAATGTATCCATACGACGCAATGACTTTTTTGCCGACACCCTCAATCAGCCGCCGCGGCTCTTCGCCTATTCGCATTGTTAGAACATAATCACAGCCGTCTGTTGCGGCGGTAATTATTTCGGATTTACCGTCTTCTCCGCAATGATCAATGCCCTCACAATATTTTTTAACTTCACGGATTTCCTTCAATCTAATCAGTCCGTCATTGTATGTATAGATGTAAAATTTGTCTGCATGACCGAAGTGCTGATTGACAATACGTCTGTCATTTGATGTAACCGAAACGGTAAAATTGCCTGTGTGCCCTGTATTTTTAATGCTGTTGTTTTGATTTGCGTTATTTCTGAAATTTGCACTGCAATCACTGCCAAGCAAGCCCACGGCATCTGCCCTGCATTGCTGACAATGATACATTTGCTTTATATATTGCCCGCAAGTCTTGCGAACGATGTTCAGTTCTGCATTCGATGTCAAAGGGTTATTTTCAAATTCTGAACCGGGAGCCGGTATCAGCTGCATAACATTGCCGATATAAACTCCGTATTTGCTTGCAGTCTCAGCCACATTTTCGATATCACTGTCGTTTACTCCTTTAATAAGCACCGTGTTGACCTTCGCTACTACCCCCAAATCACGAAGCTTCTCAAGCCCTGACAGTTGTTTTTCAAGCAAAAGACTTGCACCTTGTAATCCTGTATATGTGACGCCGTCATAACTCACGGTTTTGTATATTCTCGCACCGATTTCAGGGTCAATTGTATTAAGTGTAACGGTGATATGCGTTACCCCTAAATCGACTAATTCATCCGCATATCTGTCTAAATAAAGTCCGTTTGTTGAAAGGCAGAACACAACATCAGGGTCAACAGCGCGAATTTTCCTGAAGGTATCGGCTGTTTGTTCAAAGTTTGCCAATGCGTCACCGGGACCCGCAATGCCGACTACCTCAATATTAGGCATAACTGCCCTTGCTTTTATAAACCGCTCTACTGCCTGCTCGGGCGTTAAGACATCGCTTGTCACTCCCGGGCGGCTTTCGTTTACACAGTCAAACTTTCTGTTACAATATTTGCACTGAATATTACATTTCGGAGCAACAGGCAGATGAATACGCCCGTTTTTACATCCCCCGCTGTAGCAGGGATGTCTTAACGTTTTCTTATCTGATTCGGTCATCACTTTCACTCCTTTGTAAAAAACTCAATGCAAAATCTGTCATAATATCAACTCCGATTGCAATAGCTCGCTCATCGGGATTGAAATTCGGTGTGTGCAGCAAATTGCTTTCCCCTACACCTAATCTGGCATAACAAGACGGCACAAGTTCGGAAAAATACGAAAAATCATCGCCCACCATACTTATCTTTTGCGGCTTTACTACATTTTCCTGTCCGAGTAACGCCCCCGCCGTTTCTGCAAAATCTGAGGTCAGCCCTTCATCGTTTATCACTATCGGATAACGGAAGTTATAATCAACCGAAGCAGCTGCACCCTCTCTGCCCGCCTCTTCCTCACATATACTCTTTATCGTTTCGTATAGATACCTGCGTGTTTCTTTGTCGGTGGATCGACTCGTTCCTTTTATTGTTGCAGTATCGGGAATCACGTTTTCGCAGGTTCCGCCTGCAATACTGCAAACCGAAACAACAAAAGGAGTGTCAGCTTTACCCGCTTTAATTTCGCCCAGCCTATTTGTTATAGCGGCGGCTATAACAACGGGATTGATACAATCTTCGGGAGCAGAACCGTGACCGCCGCGCCCTTTTATGTGTATTTGAAAATAATCAGGGGCGGCAGTAACTGCTCCTGACTGCAGCTCAACCGTGCCTACAGGCAGCGGTGCAACATGATAACATACGGCGGCGTCCACTTCGGGACTATTCATAACACCTTCTTTTATCATCTGCTCTGCTCCGCCGAAACTTTCCTCGGCAGGTTGAAAAATCAGCTTGATATTGCCTTTGAAGCTGTCCCGAACGGAAAACAGCTCTTTTGCCGTTCCGAGCAAAATCGCGGTATGGAAGTCGTGCCCGCAGGCGTGCATTACGCCGGCATTTTGCGACTTAAATTCTATTTCTGCTGTTTCGGTTATGGGAAGTGCATCAATATCAGCACGAATAAGCAAGGTTTTGCTCCCTGATTTACCTTGAATTAATCCGACAACACCTGTTTTGGCGATACCGGTTGTAACTTCAATGCCCAAATCCTGCAAATACTCTGCAATCAGTTTCGACGTTTTGTATTCTTCAAGTCCGAGTTCTGGATACTTATGCAGCTCACGGCGTAAAGCAATGAATTCTCTTTCTCTTTCGGCTGATATTTTCATACGGTTTATCTCCAAACAGATAGGTCGGGACCTTTAGGAACAAGCGAATGCGTGTTTCCGGGGTCGCAACAAATGCAATAATGTTTTTTGATGTGTTCAAAGTTCGTTGTCTCATTGAAAGCGGGAATAGCATAAAGACGTTTAGCATAGTTCCAAAGATTCTTAAAGTCGATGAGCCTGTTTCTGTTGCAGCGAAATACGCTGTAATACGCGGCATCAAACCTTGCAAGGCTTACATAGAGACGAATATCGCTGTCTGTAAGTCTGTCACCGAATAAAAATTTTTGTCCTTCCAAACGTTTCTCAAATTCGTCAAGTCTTGCAAAAAGAGCATCGTATGCCTTTTCATATTCTTCTTGAGAATTAGAAAAGCCGGCTTTATATACACCGTTGTTAATGTCGTTAAAGATAATATCGTTGAGGGATACAATATCCTCTTGCAGATCATCGGGCAGCAGGTCGGGAACTCCATCCTTATGTAACGCTTTCCACTCACGTTCCCAATAATATGTTAAATTGAAATAATCATTATTTACAATTTTACCTGTGGTGAGGTCAAGCACGCTCGGCACGGTAAACCGCCCTTTATATTCAGGATCACTTTTAAGATAAATCTCCGAAAGCCTGGTATCGCTGTCGATAAACTTCCAGTCGGAAAACTCACTCTCGGGTCGAACCGGGTCAACAATTTGGACACTGATATGTTCTTCAAGCCCCAAAAGTTTGCGGGCAATTAACTGGCGGTGTGCCCAAGGGCAAGCATATGAAGCAATAATTTGATAGCGTCCGCTTTGAACGGGCAGTTCACCCTCGCCGCTTCCAAACGGTGATGTAAATCTGTTCTTTTGTCTGATAAATGCACCGTTTTCACCTATTTCACTTCTAAACCACGATTCATAAGCCATTTTAGTTTAGCTCCTTTTCCATATATACTTCGGGGAAAAAACCTTGCTCCACCCTGTTAAAGTCGGCTGTGTAGCCGAGCTTTTCATAAAATCCCACCGCTTTATCGCGGGAGTGGATTTCTATTTTTGTGATGCCTTGTACCTGTAACCGCTTTTCCGTTTCTTCAATAAGTTTCTTGCCCAAGCTCTGCCCTCTATGTGTTTCAAGGATACAAACACGCTCGATTTTAGCAAGCTTTTCGGACAGTAAATTTATTCTGCAAGTGCCGACCGGGAATCCGTCAACTGTGAGAACTGAATAATCTCTGTGTTCCCCATCGTCGGAAAATTCCACATTAAGCGGAATATTAAATCCTTTGCACATTCCTTCGGTTCGGACATAATATACGCCGGCAAGCTGCCAGTTTTCAGTTACTTTTGTAACTTTAATCATCTTGCATCTCCTCCGAAAAGCGATGTTGACAAATACCGCTCGCCTGTGTCAGGAGCGATAACCAATACTTTCTTTCCTTTGCCTAAAATGGCGGCTGTTTTAATTGCCGCAAATATAGCTGCCGCACTTGAAATTCCCAAAAGCAAACCTTCTTTTTTTGCAAGTTCTTTTGCCGTGCTGAAAGCTTCCTCATTGGTTACTCGGATAACTTCTTCGTATATTTTTGTGTCAAGTGTACGAGGAACAAATCCTGCACCGATGCCTTGCAGTTTATGCGGCGAGGGGTTCCCGCCCGAAAGCACGGGACTTGCATCAGGCTCTACCGCAATTATTTTTATGTCAGGTTTTATCTTCTTCAAAAACCTTCCGGTTCCCGTAATTGTTCCCCCCGTACCTACCCCCGCAACAAAGGCATCGGGTAAATCATCGCCGAAAGCCTCCGCGATTTCAGGGCCTGTGGTAAGCACGTGTGTTTCGGGATTATGCGGGTTTTCAAATTGCTTTATTTCTATGTATCCGTGTTCGGCAATCAGTTTTTCAGCCAAATCAAAGGAATCTTTTATGCCATGAGTTGTGGGTGCAATAACAAGCTCCGCCCCATACGCCGCAATAAGCTGACGCCGCTCCATACTGACGTTATCACCCATTACAATGACCGCTTTATATCCCTTAACAGCCGCTACAAGAGCAATGCCGATGCCTGTATTACCGCTTGTCACTTCTATCAAAGTATCGCCCGGCTTGATTTTCCCCTGTCTTTCGGCTTGTTCAATCATATTGAGTGCAATTCTGTCTTTCACACTCCCGCCTATATTATATTCCTCAAGCTTTACATAGACATCAGCCGCCCCTTCGGGAACAACCCTGTTCAGTTTAACAATCGGCGTATTGCCGATAAGTTCGAGTGCGTTATTAGCTATTCTTAACATTTGCTTTCAATCCCCTTTCGCACAGCTTCAATCTTTAATTCGGCTGTTTTACCCAAACAAGCACCTTCTTTTCAAACAGACCTATCAAAGCGTTAATTCCCGTCACAACAACGGCAATAAGAATAATCCCCGCGAAGGTCTTTGTATAGTCGCTCCATGATGCCCAACGTTTCACATAATAGCCCAGTCCCGCGTCAGCACCGATTGTTTCAGCCATAGTAAGTATCATAAAAGCGGTGGCGATTCTGATACGCAGGCTTCCCAGCAAGGGGATCGCACATTCAGGCAGTAAAACCTTTGTCAGTATTGAAAAGTTGCTTAAATTGAGGCTCTTTGCACTGTCAATAAGCTTTTGCGAAACATTTTGAACATTGCTTACCATATTCATCATGGTGGGAAAGTAAATACCCATAAAGATAACGATGATAGATGCACTGCGAAAGGTTGGGCTGATTGCCACAATATACGGTGCGTACACAAGTGCCGGTATAGCAGCAATCAAGTTTATTACGGGGGAAATTGCGTTTCTTGCTCTTTTATACCAACCCACAAACAGTCCGCAGAAAATACCGAGACCCATTCCCAGCCCGACACTCACAACAATGAGGAACATCGACTGAACGAAGCCGTTTAACATATCCGGATAATCAACGGTAAATACATTAAACACATTCTGCGGCGGCGGCAACAGGTTATACGGTAATACCTTAAAAACTTTCACCGACAAATCCCACAGCAGGAATGAACCGAAAATTATTGTATACAAATCTCTGTTTTCTTTGTTTTTTATCGTTTTGATGATAAATACGATTTCAAAGATGCTTAGCATAACGATATAAGG
>JAISIC010000031.1 GCA_031262225.1 Ruminococcus sp.
AACTCTTTCAGGGTGATTCCGTCAATATATTCCATCACGATAAATTGGAGTTTATCGGTGAATCCGACATCAAAAATCTTTACGATATTCGGGTGAGAGAGGACTGCAATAGCCTTTGATTCGTTGCGAAAACGCCTGATAAATTCCTCGTTATCGGAAAACTCAGGCTTTAATATCTTGACTGCGACAACCTTTCCTTCTAAAATATCGGTTGCCTTATAAACATCAGCCATGCCGCCGACGCCGATGAGCTCTGTTATCTCATAACGCCCGTCCAGCCTTTTGCCGATATTCTTATCCATAAACCCATCCTTAAAAGTTTAAAATTATATAAATTTATTATACACTTAAAATGTAAACAAATTTGAGTTTTTGTATGTCTAAATTTGTAAATAAAACTGAAAATTGTATGCTTTTTTAGTACCGAAAAGGTTACATTGATGACAATTCGGGGTTAATGTCATCTTCGGGCTCATTCGGATCGTCATAATAGAGCAGTCCGATGGTGATATTATCCTTGCCGCCGTTATCAAGAGCCGCCTCTATCAGTTTTTTAATCAGCTCGTCGCCCCTGTGTTTTTTTGCTATGTCAAAAATTACCGATTCGTCAACATAGGTTGAAAGCCCGTCGGAGCAGAGAAGAACCACATCGTCCTTTTCAAGCTCTAACTCGAAATAGTCGGGGTCGGGCTCGAAAGGTATCCCCAAAGCTTTTGTGATGAAGTTTCGCTGCGGGTGCGAACGCATCTGTTCCCTTGTGATCTCGCCCTTTTCAAACTTCTGCATCACAACCGAGTGGTCCCTTGTTATCTGCGAAATCTCCTTATTTATCCTATATGCCCTTGAATCGCCGGCACTCACGACATGAAGTTTCAAACCGCGCTGCAAAGCGGCAACACAGGTAGTTCCCATACCCTTTTTTTCGGGGTCGGAGTAGGACTCGTCAAGGATAACCGAATTTGCCGTGGTGAGTGCGGTTATCATCATGTTTTTGACGGTGTCGTCGGAGAGATCACGCCTGTAAACCTTCGAGAATCGGTCAACTATGACCTCAACCGCCGCCTCGGAAGCGGCAGAACCCGCGTTTTCGCCGCCCATGCCGTCGCAAAGCACAACAAAAGCGGTGATTTCATTTACAATCACGTGTTCAATTCTGTCTTGGTTTTCGGATCGCATCAGACCAATGTCTGTTCCGGTGAAAATTTTCATGGTAACCTCTATTTAACAGGGATTGCTTTGTGTGTGGTTCATCCTTAACTGTCCGCAGGCGGCATTGATGTCGCTGCCGAGCGTCCTTCGTATCGTGACTTGAAGTCGGTCTCGCTCTAAAGCTTCTTTAAATCGCAGAACACTTTTGTTATTTTTACTGTACCCGGTTCCGTCAACGCTGTTTACAGGGATAAGGTTTATGTGGCAGTTTATTCCGCGAAGGGCCCCGGATAGTTTATTTGCATCCTCTGAGCTGTCGTTGATACCGTCAATCACTGCATATTCAAAGCTGACTCTTCGTCCCGTCCGGTCTATGTAGTCCTTGCAGGCGGCGATGAGATCATCAACGGAATAAACTTTCGCGATCGGCATAATCTCCTGTCTTTTCGCGTTGTCGGCATTGTGGAGCGAAACCGAAAGTGTCAGCCCAAGACGGAGATCGGCAAGCTTGCGGATTTCCGAAACAAGCCCGCAGGTGGAGAGGGAAACGTGCCTGAGACTGAGATTCTTACCGTTCTCATCTGATAAAAGCGTTAAGAATTTAATTGTATTATCAAAATTATCAAGCGGTTCGCCGATTCCCATCATCACAAGGCTTCCGATACTTTTCCCTGTCAGCCTTTCGACCTCATAAACCTGAAGCAGCATTTCGGAGGGTGTCATATTCCTTACAAGTCCGTTTTTACCGGATGCACAGAAGGTACAACCCATTCTGCAGCCAACCTGCGACGAAACACAAAGGCTGTGAGCATGGCGGTATTCCATGAAAACCGTCTCAATGCATTCCCCATCCGGGAGGGCGAAAAGGTATTTTCGCGTTCCATCCTGACTTGAAATCAGCTCTTTCACTGCATTGATCTTCGGGATAATAAAGCATTCGGAAAGCTTTTGCCTTAAATTCTTGCTTATGTCGCTCATCTCGTCAAAACTTTGCACACGCTTTACGTGTAACCAACCGTAAATCTGCTGTGCTCTGAACTTTTTCTCACCGAGAGCGGTAAGCTTTTCGCTGAGTTCGGGAAGCGTTAAGGAAAGTATGTCAAGTTTTTTTTCATTCATATTTTTCGTATCACGGCGACAAAAAAGCCGTCTGAGTTGTGGTCAAAAGGAAATATCGTTTCCGTTTCCGCTTTATATTCGGGATTATCTTTTAAAAACCTGTCTATTACGTCTTCGTTTTCGGCTTTTCGCAGTGTGCAGGTGGAATAGACAAGTATCCCGTTTTCGGATAAATATTTTGTTGAATTTGATAAAATATTATATTGCACATCCGATAAACGTGTAAAATCGCCGGTACGCTTATATCGGATATCGGGCTTTTTAGCTATGACACCAAGCCCCGAACAGGGCACATCACATAGTATGCGTGAAAACATCGGGAAAGTCTCGTTGTATATTTTTCCGTCTGCAACCAGAGTTTTTATATTCGACAGTTTCAGCCTCTTTACGCCGTCCTCAATGAGCTTGACACGCTTTTCGGATATGTCACAGGAATATACAGTTCCCGATGTCGATTCTGAAAGTGTGAAGCTTTTCCCGCCAGGTGCGGCACAAACGTCCAAAATGTCTTCATTTCCGGTCAGAGAAAGCTTTTTACAGGCGAGAAGACAAGAATAATCCTCAATATGGAACACGCCGTTTTTGAAAGGTTCGGAGCCGGTGTTAATACTTTTCTCTGTGCTGTAAACTTCGGCGAGATCGGTCCCCGCAAATCCCTCGGGCAGGTCAGATTCTTTATAATGCCTGTTGTTGAGTTTTATGTAATTCACAGCAGGTTTGTTAAAATGCTCTAAAATCCCTATCGTCATTTCATAACCGTAATCGTTTATGAAGGAAGCTATAATATCGGGGTTGACTGAATATCTAATCGAAAGTGATACATTCAAATCGCCGTCAGGTATATTGTAACATTTTTTATCCCGCAAAAATTGTCGTAAAAGGGCGTTTACAAAACCCTTTGCCGATGTTTTACGAAACTCGGAGCATAGCTTCACCGATTCGTTAACCGCCGCGTTGTCAGGAACGCTGTCAAGGAAAAGAAGCTGATATATTCCGGTGCGAAGTATGTTTTTAACCTCCGGGTCAAGCTTTGAAAGAGGTGTTTTGCTGTATTTTTCAATGATGAAATCAAGGGTGATTTTTCGCTCGATAACACCGTAGAAAAGCCGTGTGAAAAACCGCTTAGAGGTGTCGTCAAGTCTTGTTTTTTCAAGAGTTTCATCAAGGAGTATATCGGAAAAGACGTTGTTTTTGAAGAAATATAATAGTGTTTTAACGGCGATATATCGCGGGTTATAGCTATTCATTCTGTTCACGTCTTAACACCGATTCTGACGTAATCTTGTGCCCGCGTAAAAAGTCGTCAGCCTTTATACGCTTGCCGCCCTCCGGCTGTAATTCCAAAATCTGCAACCGATAATCACCGCAGTTTATATATAAACCGTTATCGGATATAAGCTGACCGGGTTTGCCGTCCTTCACCGGGATATTCGTTTTATGCGTGCGGAAGAGTTTGAGCCTTTTACCATCCAAAAATCCATATCCCGAAACGGCTCTGATTACGTTATGAACCGTGTCCGAAAGATCGGAAAAATTGATGAGGCTTAAGCCCTTGTCTATCATCGGAGCGAATGTCGCATCTGTTTCAATCTGAATATCCCGCTTGAGCGAACCGCTTTTGAGGATATCAAGCGTTTTAAGCATGGTTTTCGCGGCAATCTCGGAAAGTCGCTGGCGAAGCTCAAAAGCCGTCTCATCAATGCCTATTAAAGTCTTTTCGGTAAGGAGCATATCGCCTGTGTCAACGCCTTTTGCCATCACCATCGCGGTTATGCCGGTTTCGGTTTCACCCTCCATGACAGCGCGTTCTATCGGTGCGGCTCCGCGATATTTCGGGAGGAGTGAGCCGTGAAGATTGATACACTTCGGCGAAAGTGCGGGAAGCTCTAAAATCCATTCGGGAAGAATCTGCCCGTATGCGGCAACGATAATAAGGTCAGGTGCTATATTTTTAAGAAGCTCATATGCTTTTTCCGCATCCTCGCCGCTTTTTAGCGAGCGGGGTTCATAAACGGGGATATTATGACTTTGTGCGAAAACCTTTACAGGGGAGGGCTGCATCTTGTTGCCGCGACCTTTGGGTTTGTCGGGTTTGGTGAAAACCGCCGCAACCTCTTCGGTGCGAAGCAGTTCACGTAAGCACGGCACCGCAAATTCGGGCGTACCCATGAATACTGTTTTTATAACTTATGCCCTCCGTTATCTCATGCGTCTGCGGCGTTTTTTGTCACGCTCTTCAACAACCTTCGGGTCCACAAACTCATCAACCTTATCGACGAAAACTATCCCGTCAAGATGATCCATCTCGTGCAGAACGGCTCTTGCGGCGTGTCCTCGAAGCTTATGTTCAATACGTTTTCCGTTTCTGTCAAGTGTCGAAAAGTGCACCGAAGCGGGGCGTACAACATATCCCCATTCGTTCGGGCAGGAAAGACAGCCCTCAATGTCGCGGCTCGTACCTTTAACGCTGATTATTTCGGGGTTTATGAGCTCAACATATGTGTTGTCCCATTCAACAATCGCAACGCGCTTAAGGAGCCCGATTTGCGGTGCGGCAAGCCCTGCACCGTCAAGATGTCTGTTAGTTTCAGCCATATCATCAATCAGTGTCCAAAGTCTTGAATCAAAAGCCTCAACAGGACGGCAGATTTTGCGAAGCATAGGGTCGTCTTTTTGAAGTATATTTCTAAGTGCCATATAGGTAGTTTATTTCCCCTTTTATCTAATATACGCGTATATTCTTTGTACTCTGTTATATTGATGCATCACCGTTCATGGCAATGCTGACCGATATCTTACCGAAAGCCTGTTCGGAAAAGGTTTGCCTGTAACATTCCGACATTAATCTGCGGAAAACGCCGTTCCATCTGCATTTTATCACAAGCTTATATCTGAATTTGTTGTTTATGCGCTCTCTGATACAGCGTGCAGGACCTAAAATCACAAGCGGGATTTTTTCATTTGTTTCATTGATAATCGCCGACGCCCTTTCGCGAATCATCGCGGCAAAAGCTGCCGCCGCATCCGAAGTTTTGCTGTCATCCGTCCCGGTAAATTCAATGACACAGAGGTCGCAGAACGGAGGATAGATAAGCAGTTTGCGGTTTCCGATTTCTTGGGCGAAAAACTCGGGGTAATCCTGAACCGCCGCAAGTTTTAAGATATAATGATCGGGGTTGAAGCTTTGAATCACGGCTCTGCCGGGCTTGTCCCCTCTGCCGCCTCGTCCTGCAACCTGTGTCAGGAGCGAAAATGTCCTTTCATATGAACGATAATCACCTGCATATAGAGCCGAGTCGGTCGAAACCACACCTACAAGGGTGACATTCGGGAAGTTTAACCCCTTGGCTATCATCTGTGTGCCGAGCATGATGTCGAAATCTTGATTCTCAAAGGCTGAAAACTTCTCCTCATAAGCCCCTCTTGATGTGATAGTGTCGGCATCTAACCGCAAAACCCTTGCCGAGGGGAAAAGGTCTGAAATCTCCTTTTCGATACGTTCTGTTCCGCTGCCGATAAACTGAAGATACTTTCCGCCGCAGGACGGGCAGGAATCAACCTCATCCTTCACATATCCGCACCAATGACATCGAAGCTTTTTTTCATGCCGATGGTATGTAAGCGAAACGCTGCAATGCGGGCACATTATCGTCTGTTTACAGCTCCGGCACGTCACCACGGTATTAAAGCCGCGGCGGTTTAAGAGGAGAATTGTCTGTTCGTGATTTTCAAGGTTGCGGTTTATTTCAAATGTCAGGGTATTCCCGAAGTTTTGCGAGTCGCCGTAATAACCGTCGGAAGCCATGTCAACGATATCTACAAACGGCATTGAAGCCTTGCTGTAACGCTCATTGATAGTGAACAGATTATATCGCCCGGTCAGAGCGTAGTGGTAGCTTTCAACCGACGGTGTTGCAGAGGCTAAAATAAGTGCGGCATTGTGATAGACACAGCGTTTTTTCGCAACTACCCTGGCATCAAATCGCGGTGTCATCTCGGATATGAAGCTTCGTTCCTGTTCTTCGTCTATTATTATAAGTCCTATATTTGACAGGGGAGCGAAAACCGCACTCCTTGTGCCGATAACGAGTTTAACCATCCCCGCCCGAATCCGGGCTTGTTCCTCGGCACGTTTGCTGACGGAAAGCCCCGAGTGGATAACCGAAACAAATTCGCCGAAAACTTCTGTAAACCGTGTTTGAAGCTGCGGGGTAAGGCTTATTTCCGGCACCAAAAGCATCGCCGTTTTGCCGGAATTTACAGTTCTTTCAATCAGTTTTGAAAAGACAGCCGTCTTGCCGCTGCCTGTCACCCCGAAAAGGAGCGAGGCGGAGGGCTTGCCGCTTTCAAGGAGCTTTTCTAAGCCGTCATAAGCTCTTTTCTGTTCGTCTGTGAGGGTAATATGACTGTCAAAAAAGTCTGCCTTTATCTTTTCCGGCTCATATACTGCCGGTGCGGGCGAAATGTCGATAATATGCCTTTTTTGAAGTGTTTTAAGCGAAGATGTCGATATATCAAAAAGCTTTTGAAGCTCTTTTACCGATATGCCGGGGGATGTTTTGAGAAACTGTACTGCCTTTCGCGGCTTGTCCGATGAAAATGCGTATTTAAAGCTTCCGCTTTTATACTCCTCGGTGACAGTCACGATCTTTTCATCGCTTTTTTCACGCTTCCCAGATATATATTCTTCGGGATAGATAAGCTTTCCGGCGAGAAGATAGGTTATATCCGTCTCATCAGCCGAACCCGTTTTCCGGATTTTGTCGATTGCCGCAAGGTCGCTTTCGGAAAGAAGCGCGGGATTTTCTGCAAGCGTTTCCTCATTGACTTTATAGCGGATTTTCAGCTTAATGTTAAAGTTTGAAGGAAGAAAGAGGCGGCAGGCATCAAAGTATGTGCAAAATGTCATTGACACAAGCCAATCAATGAGCACGAGCCCCTCTGCGGTAATAAGCGGGTGCGGGTCGATAACCTCGGCTATCTCCTTAATACGCTCATCACTATCTTCACAAAACCTTAAAACAAGGGCAATTCGCTTTCGGTTGCCGATTCCGAACGGTACCAAAACCCGACACCCCGGGTGTACATTAAGCCCGTCGGGGACTTTGTAGTCAAAAACTCTGTCAAAGCCGTAGTTTGTGTCGGCGACAGCGACAGAGACTATCTGCGGCGTCACCTATGCTTCAATCTTGCCCGTGCGAAGGCTCGGGTCTTCAATCATGCGATAACGGCGTTTCGCGTAGTCCTCAACAGCAGTCTTGACGGGCTTTTGTTCTAAAATCTGCCCCGACTCGAAAACGTCATCGGCAATCTCTCTTGCACGCTTTGCAACTCCTATAACAATGGTATAGGGGTTTTCGTTCTGGTTTGTGATCTCCTGAATTGACGGTCTTAACATCTTTTTCTCCTAAGTGTTTATATTTTCAATTATATCCCGAATTTGGGAAGCACATTCATCTAAACTATCGTTTATAACCCTGTAGTCGAAGTTTGAAGCCTTGTTTATCTCCGCTTCCGCCGTTTGAAGCCTTTTATTAATAATCTCCTGTGATTCTGTACCGCGTCCTGAAAGTCTTTCTTTTAAGATTTCTTTTGACGGAGGAAGAATGAATATAAGCACAGCTTCGGGGGTTTTTGCCTTAATCTGCTCTGCTCCCTGGACATCTATTTCAAGAATCACCGTTTCGCCCGCTTCCAAAAAGGGTAAAACCTGTGTGTTCGGAGTCCCGTAGTTTTTAGAACTGCCGTTATATTCGGCGTGTTCAAAATATTCACCGTTTTCGACCTTACGAAGAAACTCTTCGTTTGATAAAAAGTTATAATCAACGGTATCAACCTCACCTGTTCGCGGAGGTCTTGTTGTGTCGGAGACGGATAGTTTAAATGGTATCATCTCCGAGAGTTTTTTTATGACCGTGCCCTTGCCGCAGCCGGAAGGTCCCGAAATAACAATAAGTTTTCCTGTCACTATTCGTCCGCCTTAGCTTCTGCAATAGCTTCAAATGACTTGAATGACAGCACCACATGACCGCTGTCAAGGATAAGCACCGACTTTGTTCGCTTGCCGTATGAAGCGTCTATCAGCAGGTTTTTATCCCTTGCATCAGAGATAACCCGCTTGATCGGTGCGGAATCGGGGGTAACAGCCGAAAGAAGCCTGTCCCCGTTTATATAGTTTCCTCCGCCTATATGAAAAAGCTTCATATTTCAAACCTCCGCCGATGTGGGATTAGTTTCATACTATCCTCACTCGATATTCTGAACCTGCTCTCTGATCTTTTCGATGTCGGATTTTATTTCAAGCACAAGCTTTGTTATCTGAATATCCTGTGCTTTAGAGCCGATGGTGTTTGCTTCGCGGTTCATCTCTTGGGTTAAAAAGTCCATCTTTCGTCCGATAGGACCGGCCGCCTCCAAAAGATCGTAAAACTGGGATATATGGCTTTTGAGGCGAACAGTTTCTTCTGCAACGGCGACCTTTTCGGCAAAGATTGCCGCCTCTGTCAGAATACGCGACTCGTCAGCCTGACCCTCA
The DNA here is from genome assembly GCA_031262225.1 of Ruminococcus sp. Classification (GTDB taxonomy): domain Bacteria; phylum Bacillota; class Clostridia; order Oscillospirales; family Ruminococcaceae; genus JAISGY01. The sequence goes on from JAISIC010000031.1 coordinate 8,804, forward strand.
AGTATTTCGTTAAGTTTTTCAAATAGTTTTTCACGATAACGCTTCACCGATTCGGGCGAAAGCATATCGATAATATCAACGCTGTCCGAGACAGAGCTCAATCTTTTTTCTATGTCGCCGCGAAGTTTGTCCCCCTCGATGGTACGCATTTTGGTGAAGCTCCCCACCGCCTCGTCGAGAGCATCCCTGACCTCCGCCCAAAGGCTTTCTTCGTCTGTCTTCTTCTTGGTGACAGAGAAGCCGTCGGGGATTCGGAGCAGTGTCTCATAATTTATATCTGTGCTGATATTATATCTGCTGTTATATGAATATTCATAAAGAGTATCAAGATAGCCGTCAAGCACAGTCGCGTTCGCTGTTATCTCTATGTCGTCCGATTCTTTGGTGATAATCCCGATATTGACGTCAACCTTGCCTCGGTCGATAAACTCACCGCAATATTTCCTGACCCTGTCTTCTAAAAAGCCGTATGCACGTGCGGTATGTACGCCACACTCAAAAAACTTGTGGTTTACGCTCTTAATTTCGACATTAATCTCTCTGTCGTCAGTCCCCGCTCTGAAACTGCCGTAACCGGTCATGCTCTTTATCACGGAAGATACGCCGCCTTTCTTGTTAATTGCTATTTGCGAGCGAATTTATACATAATATCATTTTAACATATTATCATTATAAAAGCAAGCGTTTATATAAAAAAACTCATGCTTTAATAAAATTGCATGAGTTTTGTTATTTTACTGTAATGATTTTACTATCTTTGCCTTAACCTCTTCGATAACTGTGCCCTCAATAACCTTTTCGTAGTACTTTTCGGTGGAGCTCTTCACATCTCTGACCGTTTGCAGTGCACCAACCGCTTCGGAGAGGAGCGACATTGCCGCATCGGAATTAAAACGCATACGCTGACGTTTTGCTGATAACAGATTTTTTGCATAAAACCGCTTAAAGTTCACGGTTGTTATCTTTTCAGAGCAGTCAAGAGGGGCAATACCGGATGAGGTCAAAAACCACAGCGAAAGCTCGGGGATATGGATATGCAAAACCTTGCCGCTGTCGCTGTCTGTCATAATCGGGTTGAGGCTGACGGTAACATCAAAACCTCTTGAAGCGGCTTCGGCGATAAGGCGGGAAAGAAGATAGTTTGAACCGGCGAAGTAGTCGTCATCAAGGATATAGATACCGCCCTCTTTCGGGGTTAGGGTTGTGTAGCCCAGTGCGGTGATTGCTGTAATGAGCTTATATGAGACTTTGCCTCGCTTGTTGTCATTATTGTCATCCTGTTGATTTTTACTGTGCTTTGGGAGTATCTTTTTGCAGAGCCGCCCGAAATATGCGTCAAGCTTTTCAAGTAAAACCGTCCTTGTGGCAAGGTCGAAGTTGTCGTAAACCACGGTGGAAAGAGCCTTTATGCAGCGTTCGGCACGTTCTGATTGGCTTATCAGCGAAGCATGGAGTTCTTCTAAGAGGCTTCGTTCTGCAGAGAGCTTCTCGGTATCCCACGATTCGGAGAGATTGACAATCTGCCCTGAAATTCCGGCAATCTTCGGCTCGAAAAGGTGCGGTGTTATGCTGTCGCAGATGATTATCTTCTTTTCGGGGAAGACAACGGCATCGATCGATTCAGGGTCAACGGCACAGTAGTATATGTCTTTGTCAAGGTCAGAAAACTCGTCGGTAATTCTTTTAATGAACCCCGAACAAGAAGCCTCGCCCTTTAATATGTATGTGAAATAATCTGTCAAATTGAGGGTTTCGTTGAAATTTGTTTTATATCCCGAGGGAGACATACTCCCGATGAAATATTCATTGACCGTAAAAATCACTGCCCTTCGTAAAAAAATACCATAATCAGTACATTTTACGTAAAGGCAGTGATTTTGCTACAAAATTTACTCTGTTTCGGTCATAATCTTTTTCTGTCTGAGCACGAAATAACCTCCGGCAAGACCCAGTGCAAGCGCCGCCGCTTCCATGATATACATATTGGTGTACTGTGCAATGAGCAAAAGCCCGAAGTTGAAAAATGTATGTGCACCGAGTGCTAAAAGATAATAGACAGCCTTTTTCTTTTTTATAACACCGATGAAGATAAGCATCGTTGCAAAGATGTGGAACAGCACCGCTGAAAAGCGTTCTAAAATCTGTAAATAAACTTGAGCCGTGGTAGAAACGGCAAGGTTATTAAGTAGGAGATCAATAGTTTCGGCAGGGAGCACCGCATATATACTGCCGTTGTTAAGCATTACGGCAAGTACTATGTTTTGAATACTTGAAAGTCCTATTAACATAACAACTTCGCATAAGCCATGCCCCAAACCGAAAGAAATAATATCCTTGTATGTTCGGTGCTTTTTAAGCAGTAACGCACCGCCGAGACGAGCGGATTCTTCAAACAGCCCCGCGGTAAATGAGAGTATCAGCACATATAGAATAAGTTGTGAAGCGGCGAAATCTTGAAACCACTCCTGCGTTGAAAGCACGTTGATTATCGGTATGCGTATTAAAACTTGCGACACAAAGAATGCCCCGGCACCCATAAAGAGAGGTGCAGCGTTGATCTTTCGCTTCACGCCCAAGATGATTAACAGCACAATCGGGAATATACCTGTAATTGCAAAAGAGATCGCGAATGAGACGATAAATTCCGTTGAAACGATTTTTTCCATGATTCACCTTACTCTATTCTATCTGTGTTTTGCAGTTTCCTCTGCAACCATTGTTCCCTTGAAATAAGCACAGAACGGGGTTTTGAGCCTTCGTAGGGTCCGACAATCCCGATTTCTTCAAGCTCGTCCATTATCCTTGCGGCTCTTGCATAGCCGAGCTTTAATTTGCGTTGCAGGAATGAAACGCTTGCCTGCCCTGCTTCGATTAAGACTTCTGTTGCTTTTTCGGTGAGGTCGGAATCGGTGAGCTCTTCGGCGTTGACGCTTTCTGTCACGGCGATTTTTTCAGACTTGACAGACGGTTGAAGCTCCTCAATCTCCCGCATAATCGTCTCGGAATATCCCGATTCAGACGATGGAATTTCGCCGCGTTCGTTCTTGATGAAATCGACCACCGCTTCAACCTCTTTTGTGGAGATAAAGCAGCCCTGAACCCTGACAGGCTTTGGAATGCCCGAGGGGTAATAGAGCATATCGCCGTTGCCCAAAAGCTTCTCCGCACCCGCCGTGTCGATTATCGTTCTTGAATCAATCTGCGAAGAAACTGTCAGGGCGATTCGCGACGGGATATTCGCCTTGATAAGCCCTGTTATAACATCAACGGTAGGGCGTTGGGTTGCGATGATAAGGTGCATTCCGGCGGCACGTGCCATCTGTGCAAGCCGACATATCGAATCTTCAACCTCATTTGCCGCCGCCATCATAAGGTCGGCAAGCTCGTCTATGACAATGACAATTCGGGGCAGAAGCTCAAAATCACCTGCAACAGCCGCCTCGTTATATCCTGCCAGATCGCGGACATTCTTGTCGGCAAAAAGCTGATAACGCTTTAACATCTCCTGCACAGCCCACGAAAGAGCGCCTGCCGCCTTTCGCGGGTCGGTGACAACGGGGATAAGAAGGTGCGGTATGCCGTCGTAGGTCTTAAATTCAACCATTTTCGGGTCGATTAGCACCATACGCACGTCATCAGGTGAACTTTTGTATAATATGGACATTATTATACTGTTTGTACAAACAGACTTGCCCGAACCGGTCGTCCCGGCTATGATTATATGCGGCATACGGCTGATATCGCCGACAAGCACGTCACCGTCGATATTCTTGCCCACAACGAAGGAAAGTTTGCTTTTTGCTGTGACAAACTCGTTGCTCTCAATCAGTTCTCGGATCGCAACGATATCTTTAATCTTGTTCGGAACCTCGACACCCACAGCGGCTTTGCCCGGAATCGGTGCTTCAATCCGCACCCCTGCGGCGGCAAGGTTTAAGGCTATATCATCCGAAAGCCCTGTGATTTTGGCAATCTTCACCCCTGCGGCAGGTTGGAGCTCATATCTTGTTACCGTCGGACCTCTGTGGATATCGACAATACGCGTCTGAACCCCGAAGCTTTTGAGCGTCTCGACCAAAGTATCGGCGTTCTGCTTCATCTCCGCTTCCGCTTCCGAGAGTTTCAGTTCGTTATTCGCCCTGTTCAGAAGGGAGATAGGCGGGAAAACATAGACCTTCACGGGAGGGGGCGAGGTAATCTCTTTTTGGATATCGGCGGCGGTGAGAGCCTCCGGCATATTAAGTTCTCTGGGGTCTGTAATCTCGTTGGAAGCAAGGGTGGAGTGCTTTTTATTTATGTCTTCCGTGTCGGAAACAGTCGGTATTTCAGCGGCAATGACACTGTCACGGCGTTTCTTCTCCTCCGCCGCTTTTTTGACGATAGATTCAAGGTCATTTTTATCTTTTGCGATATCTTCAAGCTTTAGCGGCTCGGGCTCGTCAAGGTCGAATGGGAGCTCTTCGGTCTCGGGTTTTGCCGTGTTTGACGGCTTAAGCGAATTAATCAGATCAAAGTTAAAATCTTCGCGAGCCGCTTCTTTTGTCTTGACGATTTTCTCAGGCTTTTCGGGTTTCGGAGCGGGTTTCTTGATCGGCTCTTCCTCTTCTTCTTCATCTTCTTCTTCAACTTCGCGAACGAAAAATCTGCCGACTGCCGCAAAAAACTTTTTAAGTCCCGAAAGCAGGTCTGCAACAGATTTGTTGGTGAGGATCATTATGTATACAAATACGACAAGCAGAATTATTATTGTCGCACCGATCTTTCCGAACGGAATTAAAAGCAGCCCCGAAAGGAGCACGCCGCATACACCGCCGCCCTTGAGTTCTTTTCCGTCTTCAAAGAGGGCAGGGAGGATATCCTTAAAAAAGTTACCTTCGGGGAGGCTCCCCACAAGGATAATCTGGAGGCAGGCGGTCAGAATGAATACCGAAATAAACCCCTGAACAGTCTTGCTTTCAACATCTGCATCGGAACTTGCAATGATAATCGAAACATATATAAATATGAACGGAATTATATATGCAGCGAGGGAGAACATCCCGAGCAGGATATTATGTACTGCAGCCCACGCCGATTCGCCGGGCACGACGGCAAAGGCAAAGAGGAGCAGCCCTAAAGCAAAAAGTATTACAGATACCGCAGATTTTTTCATTCTTTAATCCCGTCCATATCAATTTTAGATCTGTTTGCAAAAAAGTAGATTGACGATAACGCGATGATCACCCCGGGGATAAATATTATGAGCTTTATCGGGATGAGGTTTTGTTCTTCAAGAGGTGCTATAACCGCTGAGCCGAGCGGCAGTCCGATTGTCATAATCATAGTTGCGACGGAAAACATCCGCCCCGTGAAAGCAGGGGAAACCTTCGTCTCAATGAGTGTCTGGGCGGGAGCGTCATAGAGCGGCATAAACACACCCGACATGAACATGAAGAAGATATAGCCCCAAAAACCCCTCATAATCGCAAGCATTGCCGAGCATACCCCGAATCCCGCCGCCGCAAGGAAGAGATTCCGCGAATTTTTCTTAAACCCGCCCCAAGCGGAAAGGGCTATTCCGCCTGCAACCATTCCGACAAAGTAAGAAGTCTCGTTGACGGTGAGCCGCCAATACTCCGCACCGTATTCGCGGATAACTAAAAGCTGGTTCAGTAAGGTTATCGGCGAAACAACAAGCTCAAAGAAGATGAGGTACAGATAGAGGGTTTTGAGCATCTTGTTACCCGCGATATATTTAACCCCGGCTATTATATCGGTAAAGAAGCTATTTTGATTGGCGGAGGGTTTCGGCTTGTTCGGGATTTTTACGAAAAATATAAGTATAGCTATTCCGGCTAAGGCGACCCCCGTACCGAGATAAAGGACCTTCTCGAAACTGAAATTTGAGAGCAGGACACCCCCGATCGCAGGGGCAGAGAAGAGTGCTGTCGATTCGGCGACGCTTCTGAAAGCGTTAAGCTTATTGACTTTATCTTCTTCTATAATATCGGGAATAACGCTTCCCACAGTCGGAAAAAGCACGGCTTGTCCTATGCCTATTGCAATAACACAGGAAAACTCCATCCAATCGCTGTAGTAACCTGCGGTGTAGATTACCGCTAAAAAGAGGGTGTAGAAAACTATGATTCCGAAGGCTGTTAAAATAAACTTTTTGCGGTTATGCCTGTCCGCGAAAACTCCGGCAAAGGGTGCTAATAAAAATGTCGGCAAGAGGTATAGGTCGGTTATTATCGCAACCATTACGGGTGAATTTGATGAAAGGGTAACATACCATGAGATGGCGAAGTTGACCGTCATGCAAAAGAACAGAATCAGGCTTTCGGATATTATAAAGAGGTGAGCATTAAACTTTTTGGTTTTCATATATTTATAATTTTGAGCCGCTCCGCTACTCCGAGCCCGATTACAACTATCCCCAAGATTCCTGTGTAGTAGGCGAAAATCTTGAATTTATCCGACACAACAAGGTATTTTATGAGCTTGATTGAAAGATACCCCACAACAGCCGCGACTATCGCACCGACGGCAAGCGGCAGTATATCAACCTCGACCCCCGACTGCGAAGCTCCGCCTATTTCGGTCACAGCACCCGCCAAAATCACGGGGATCCCCAGTATGAAACTGTAGTTCACGGCTTCGTCACGCTTCATGCCCGTGAGCATTGCTGCTGCGATTGTCGAGCCGGAACGCGACACCCCGGGGAGGAGGGCAACGCCCTGGAAAAAGCCGATAAAGAGAGCCGAACTGACAGTTGTTTCCCCTGCAAGCTTTGTGTTGTGTTTTGAATAGTGAATGCTCATAAAAAGCAGGACAGACGTATATAGGAAGCAGACGCCCTCAACGATTATGTCTTCGTCGGAAGCAAGGGTTGCAAAGATATCGCGGAAGATGTAAAATATAAAGAGCGGCAGGATAGATATGATAATCATCACTATCATTCGACGGTTGGGATTCATTGTTTTCCATCTGAATTTTCCGGTGAAGATATCGCCGATCATGCGGAAAGCTTCGACTATAAGTTCCTTTATTTTATCCCAAAAGGCTATAAACACCGCGACAAGCGTACCGAGATGAAGAACTATTGTCATGAGCACCGAGCTTTCGCCCGACAGCCCGAAAAAGTGTTGAAAAAGCGACAGGTGTCCGCTTGAAGATACCGGCAAAAACTCGGTTATACCTTGAAGTATGCCTTGTAAAATTCCCTCGAATATGGTCATAATATGTAAGCGGAAAGATTTTCCGCATTTCCTTTCAAAGCAGGTGTTATTGATATCTTTTCGGGGTCTGTTCAATCAGCTCATAAAGTGCTTCAAGTGCGTCTGACAGACCGCCCAGACGGCTTATGAGCCCCTCTTTGACCGCCGATTCTCCGTCTAAAACCGTTCCCATATCCATTGTCAGGTCGGCGGTGTTTAGCATAAGTTCTCTGAAACGCCCTGCCTTCATGCTACTGTGCCGTTCGACAAAGCTGATAATCCGATTTTGCATATCTTCAAGATAGGCAAAGGATTGGGACACACCGAGCACCGTTCCGTTCATCCGCACAGGGTGGAGGGTCATTGTTGCACTCGGGACGATAAAGGAGCGTTTTGAGGCTACCGCAAGAGGTACGCCGATGGAGTGACCGCCGCCGAGTACTATCGAAACGGTGGGGGTCTTCATTCCGGCGATAAGCTCGGCTATGGCAAGCCCCGCTTCAACATCGCCGCCCACAGTGTTGAGTATCACAATCAGTCCTTCGATGGATCTGTCCTGCTCAATTGCCGCAAGTGCCGGGATTATATGCTCATATTTACTTGTTTTGTTCTGCGGCGGAAGGATATAGTGCCCTTCAATCTGCCCGATGACATTAAGGCAATGTATCAGGTGCTTTGCGTTATCAGAGACGACCTCGCCGGTTCTCTCAATCGAATTTTCATTCTCTATGAGATTATTACTCTCTTCATTCATATTATCACACGTCCGATATAGATATTTTTATTTATTTTATTCGGACTATTATGAAATATGCAATACTATTTTAGCTTAATTTCAAGCAAAAGTCAATATAAATTTAAAAATTTTCCGTGTTGCTTGACAATTTCATTGAAATATGGTATTATACGAGTATGAAAAAATATTACGATAACAGAGAACTTTCATGGCTTAAATTCAATGAGCGGGTGCTTGAAGAGGCTTCGGACAGCTCGGTGCCTCTGGGCGAACGCCTTAATTTTGCCGCAATATTCCAATCTAACTTAGACGAATTTTTCATGATTCGTGTCGGTTCGCTCTGCGACTGCATTTCTGTCGGAAGTAAACCCGACAACAAAACGGGAATGACTGCCGCCGAGCAGCTTGAACTAATTTACAGGCGTGTTGCGGAGCTGACACTCACGCGTGATGCTTCATACTTCGCGATAATGAACGCCCTGCACCAAGCTCATGACGTGGAACAGGTTGATTTTCGTGCTCTTTCCAAAAAGGAAGAGGAAGTTTTGAGGGTTTATTTTGAAAATGAAATTTTGCCGCTTGTTTCGGCGCAGGTAGTCGATAAACGATATCCCTTCCCGTTTCCGCAAAATAAGGGCATATATGCAGTGGCACACCTTGAATGGAAAAACGGAGTTCGTGTCGGGCTTGTTCCGGCAAACGGTGCTTTTAAGCGCGTTATATATATCCCCACAGAGGGAAAGCTTCGGTTTATGCTTGTGGAGGAGCTTATTCTCCACTTTTTGCCGCTTGTTTTCGCAAACCAAAAGATACTTTCAAAATCGCTTATGCGAATAACCCGAAACGCCGACATAAACCTTGAAGAGGCGATGTATGACCACGACCTTGACTACCGCGAGATCATGAGTTCGCTTCTCAAAAAAAGAAAGAAGCTTGCTCCCGTTCGGATGGAGCTTTCAAGAAACCTCTCCGAGCCGGCTGTGGAATATCTTCGCAAGAAGCTCATGCTCACACCGTCACAGATATTTTATGTTAAATCGCCCCTTGACATGAGTTTTGTATATACCCTTCGCGACGAGATAGAGCCGCTTATACCGGATATATACTATCCACACTATATCACAAAGCAACCGCGGATGATCGACAAAAACCGCCCTGTTATGGAACAGGTCAGGGAACGCGATCTGCTCCTTTCCTACCCTTATGAAAGCATACGCCCGTTCTTGCAGCTCCTTTCCGAGGCGACTGCCGACAAAGACGTTGTTTCGATAAAAATAACGCTCTATCGTGTTGCTTCACACTCAAAGGTTGTCGAATCACTCATTAATGCCGCCGAAAGCGGAAAGAATGTTGTAGTGCTTGTTGAGCTTCGTGCTCGCTTTGACGAGGAGAATAATATCGGCTGGTCAAAGCGTCTTGAACAGGCAGGCTGTTCCGTTATTTACGGACCGGAAGGGTTAAAGGTTCACAGCAAACTGCTGCTCATAACCCGGAAAAACGGCGACACGGTTGAATATATAACGCAGATAGGCACCGGAAACTATAACGAAAAAACCTCTGCTTTATACACAGACTTTTCGCTCATAACCGCAAACCGCGAAATCGGAGCTGACGCAGGGCACGTTTTCAACTGCCTTGCAACCGGAACTTCGGAAATTAAAACAGACGTGTTGATCGCCGCACCGCTGATGCTTCAGCGAAAAATCGCAGAGCTAATCGACCGGCAGATTATTCGTGCAAAGGACGGGAAATCCGCCTATATCGGGCTTAAGATGAACTCCCTTACCGATAAATTTTTGATAGACAAGCTTGTTGAAGCTTCACAGGCAGGCGTTAAAATCGACATGGCGATAAGGGGGATCAGCTGTCTTATCGCAAATGTCCCGGGATATACCGAAAATATCAAAATAATAAGCGTTGTCGGGCGGTTTTTGGAACATTCAAGGATATATATCTTCGGCGACCCTGCCGACACCGAAAAAAGCCCCGATGTTTATATAAGCTCGGCGGATTTCATGACACGAAACACCATCAGGCGTATTGAAATTGCCGCACCGATTTTTGATAGCGGCATAAAAAAGCGGATTATCGAAATCTTCGGGCTGATGTTTGCAGATAACCTAAAAGCAAGGGTTATGCAGTCTGACGGAAGCTACACACGCCGCCCGCTTTACCCCAACGAACAGCCGCTCTCCATTCAGGAAACGCTGATGAAACAGGCAGAAACCGCTGCGGCTAAAGCGGGGACGTCGGTTCACGTTAAAAAAATTAAGAGGAAGAAACCTCATGCTGATTGAACAGATTATAACCCTTTCGCGGATGGAGGATGTCATAACCCTTTGCGGCAGCTATGATAAAAACATAGACCTGCTTTCAAGGCAGTATAACGTTGTGATTATTGTCAGGGGGAACGATATCCGAATTTCGGGCGAGGAGATTAATGTTGAAAATGCCGTGCTTGCGGTAAAGGCAATAGAAAAGATGCTTGACGGCAACGAAGCTATCACGGATCAGGCACTGTTTTATATTCATTCGCTTGTGATGGAAGGGCAATCGGAGCGGATTTCGGAAATAAGCACGGGCGGAATCTGCGTGACATCTTCGGGGAAGATGGTTAAACCGAAAACCTTAGGTCAGAAAAAATATATCGACGCAATCGCCAAAAACACAATTGTGCTTGGGGTAGGTCCTGCCGGAACGGGGAAGACATATCTGGCGGTTGCCATGGCGGCGAAGGCTTTCAAAAACCACGATGTCAATAAAATTATCTTAACTCGTCCTGCTGTTGAGGCAGGGGAGAAACTGGGGTTTCTTCCAGGAGATATGCAGAACAAGGTTGACCCCTATCTTCGGCCGCTCTATGATGCTTTAAATGATATGTTCGGGAATGAGACCTTTTTGCGGCTTATGGAGAAAGGCTCAATTGAGGTTGCACCTCTTGCTTTCATGCGAGGGCGAACCCTTGACGATGCTTTTATAATCCTTGACGAAGCCCAAAATACGACCCGCGAACAGATTAAGATGTTCCTCACCCGTCTCGGCTTTAACAGCAAGATGGTGATAACAGGTGATATCACCCAGATTGATCTTCCCGATGTGAAGCGTTCGGGGCTTGTCGATGCACTCAAAGTCTTAAAGGGCATTGACGATATCGCGATTTTGAAGCTTTCCGACAGGGATGTTATCCGTCACAAGCTTGTTTCCGACATTATCAGAGCATATGACGCAACCATACATAAGAAATAATCCGGAGAAATAATCCGGAGAAATAATATTTAAGGGTTTAGTATGAAAATAATAATCCGAAACAGACAGCATGAGTTTCCGTTTGCCCGTGAAGAGAGGCTGATAATAAGACAAGCCTGCCACGCCGTGCAAGCTTTCGAGGGGATTTCACCGAACAGCGAAGTCAATGTGGAAATCGTTGATGATGACTATATCAGGTTTCTGAATATGACATTCAGAAACAAGGACACTTCAACCGATGTGCTGTCCTTTCCGCTTGGTGAAAACGGGCAGTTTGACACTAACCCCGAAACGGGAAACATAATGCTGGGCGATATTGTCATATCGCTTCAAACTGCGTTTAGACAGTCGTTTGAATATAACCACGCCATAAAACGCGAATGCGGCTTTTTGGCGGTGCATTCCATGCTGCATCTCTTGGGCTATGACCACGAGACAAGCGAGGCTGACAAAGCGATTATGCGGGCAAAAGAGCGTGCGATTTTAGATATAATGAAGCTGACGAGGTAAGTCTTGAATAAAATTACCGAAAAATCCGCATTTGTAACTATTATGGGGCTCCCGAACGCCGGGAAATCAACCCTTCTTAACACCCTAACCGGCGACAGGATCGCGGCTGTGACCCCCAAACCGCAGACCACACGCACGCGTATCACAGGAATTGTCACCAAAGCGGAGACGCAATATGTTTTTATCGACACCCCCGGCGTTGTCGTGACAGCCAAAAACAAGCTTAACGAGCGGATGAATAAGGCGGTTCGCGAAGCACGTTCCGACGCCGATGTTATCGTTTTTGTCGTTGATATGACAAGGCGAACCTCCGAGGCTGAACAGGGGCTGATAAAGCGTTTCGGCGAGACGGAAAATGTTATTCTTTTACTTAATAAAATCGACGCTGTCAAGGAAAAAGGACGTATCGCAGAGCGGATTGAAATTCTTTCAAAGATATATCAGTTTCAAGATATTATCCCGATTTCCGCTATGACAGGGGATGGAATCGACCTGCTTTGGAAGACGATAGATAAATTTACTAAAATTTCACCCCATTTTTTCCCCGACGACAAAATTACCGACCGTTCGGAGGAGTCGCTTGCCTCCGAGATGATACGTGAGCGGCTGATGATGAATCTTGATGATGAAATTCCGCACGGAATCGCCGTTGGAATAGAAAAATTTTCCGAGCGGCTATCTAAGTCTAAGTCGGGCGAAGATATTTTGGATATTGAAGCGATTATATACTGCGAACGTGAATCGCACAAGGGAATTGTCATAGGCAAAAAAGGTGCAATGCTCCGACTTGTCGGCGAACAGGCGAGGCGTAGCCTTGAAAACTTCTTTCGCATAAAGGTCAATCTGAAACTTTGGGTGAAGGTGAAGGAAGACTGGAGAAACAGAGACGGCATTATCAACAACATTATAACGGAATAATTGCATAATTTGGCATTGTTATTTAAGCCTTCGCGGGGGATTTTATTTAAAAAGAAATCCAACAAAAATCCAACCGTTCGGAGGTAAAAAACTATGACCGAAAACTTCAACGACAGCAGATGGAACACCTTTGAATCTACCGGAAAGGTTGCCGACTACCTTCAATATAAGGGCATAAACAGTAAGAATTTTACCGATAAAACTGTACAGAACACCGACTGCAAAGTTAAGAATAATGAAATCAGTTAAGTTATGATCACTAGAACGGGATTAATCATCGGCGTGACCGAGCTTGAAGAAAAGGGACGCTTTCTTCGCGTTCTTTGCGAGGACGGGATTTTTGAAATCTATGTGCGTGGTGCGAAGAAGGCAACCTCTAAAAACAATCCCGGCACTGAAATTTTTTGTTACTCCAAAATTTGTGCGACACAGGGGAAAAACGGATATGTTCTTGACTCCACCGAAGTTTTAAGACAGTTTTATAACATCAGGCTTGACCTTAAAAAGCTTGCTCTTGCAAACTTTTTTGCTGAGGTTATCACTTCAAACGGAATCGGAATCGGAGACGAGCGTGATGAGACCTTAAAGCTTTTCCTGCTCTGCCTTCACTATCTTAATAAAGACGACAACGAGCGTTCCCTTTCGGTTATAAAATCCGCTTTTGAGCTTCGTTATTCATGTGAGATAGGCTTCATACCGAAACTTTTGGGTTGCGACGAGTGTCATAAATATGACGGTGATCTTTCGTTTGTAATCGAATCGGGAAAGCTTTTATGCGGTGTTCATAACCCGCATGGCATGGGAACCCCCGTTGATAACACCCTGCTTCACGCGATACGGTTTATCTGCCTTTCCGACTTGAAGAAAATCTGCGATTTCAAGATAAATAAAAATGACGAAAAAAAGCTTTCGGATATATCGCAAAGCTATCTTACATACCACACCGAGAGGCATTACAAAGCCGTCGAATATTACAATAGGTTAAATTAAATTAAATGAACAGATACTACCAAACTCTTGAACTACATAAAATACTTTCGATGCTCGAAGAATGTGCTTCAAACGAGTTTACAAAACAGATGGCTCGCGATCTGGTGCCGTCTTCCGATATCGATACCGTGACAATCGAACTTCGGAAGACTTCCGAAGCTTTCGATCTTTCGTCCAAATACGGAAGCCCGTCTTTTCGTGATTTCAAAGACATTCGCCCCGCTATAGCAAGGGCGGCATATGGTTCATCACTCTCTTTCCGCGAACTCATCGACATAGCCGAAATGCTCGGGCAGATTCGCGCTTTGTCGGAATATTACGCACAGGTTTCAATTGAATTTGAGATTAGTTTTTCATATCTGTTTAATAGCCTCACCCCGAATAAATACCTTGAAGAGCGGATTAAAGATACATTCTTAACAGACGAGGACGTCGCCGACAATGCAAGCTATGAGCTGATGATGATCCGCAAGGCGATAACTGAGGCGGGACTGAAAATCCGTGCAGTGCTTGATAAGATGGTCAAGAACGCCGATATTAAAGATTCGCTTCAGGAGTCGATTGTTACCATGCGTGACGGGCGATATGTTCTTCCCGTCAAGGCAGAGCATAAATCGAAGGTGGGCGGAATCGTTCACGCCGCCTCTGCGACAGGCTCGACATACTTCATCGAACCGGCGGCGGTTGCGGAACTCAACAACGAAATACGGATTTTGGAAGCCCGCGAACAGGCAGAAATCGAACGCATTGTTGCTGAACTTTCCGTGCAGTGTGCCGAGATGAAGGAGACAATACTTTCAGATTTCCAGTCCTGCACAGAGCTGAATCTATACTTTGCGAAATCAACGCTTGCAACTAAAATGCGGGCAGGGAAACCCGATATAACCGATGACGGCAAATTTAAGCTCAAAAAAGCACGTCACCCTCTTATAGACCCTAAGACTGTAGTCCCTGTAGATATAACCCTCGGTTATGACTACGACACGTTGATTGTCACAGGTCCGAACACCGGCGGCAAAACGGTTCTTCTCAAAACAGCAGGGCTGCTCACCGCTATGGCGATGTGCGGGCTTATGATTCCTGCCGCCGACGGCAGTATTGTTTCTGTTTTCGATAAAATTTTGGTTGACATCGGCGACAGACAGTCGATTGAAGAAAGCCTCTCCACATTCTCTTCCCATATGTCAAACGTTGCCGATATCATCAAAGAGGCGGACAGCCGTTCGCTCATACTCCTTGATGAATTAGGTTCGGGCACCGACCCTGTCGAGGGTGCGGCGCTTGCAGTCGCGATAATCGAGCATATTAAAAAGTGCGGCGGGAAGCAGATTATCATCACCCACTATCAAGAGCTTAAAATGTACGCCGTTGACACACCGGGTGTTGCGAACGCTTCATGTGAATTTAATGCCGATACCCTTAAACCGACCTATAAGCTTATAATCGGCGCTCCGGGAAAATCAAACGCCTTTTATATCTCAAAAAACTTGGGCGTGCCCGATTCGGTCATAAAATATGCCGAAAGCCTTGTTTCAAACGAAAACAGGCGGTTTGAACAGGCGGTAAAGAAGCTTGAAGATGCCAGACATGAAACTGACGCCCTTAATGACGAGGTGCGAAGGCTTAAAAACAATGCCGCAGAAAAGGAAAAGCAGGCACAGGCAAAGCTTGATGAAATTAACCGAACAAAAGATGCGGAGATTGAGCGAGCACGAGTTGCGGCGATGCGGATTGTTGAGAGCTGCCGCCTTGAATCGGAGCGGCTTATCATTGAGCTTAACGAGATAAAAAAAGCGAAGGATAAGCGTAACTTCACCGAGATTGCGGGGAGCTATAAAAGCCGTCAAAGGCAGGCTCTTAACGCTCTGTATGATGCGGCAAACCCTGTGCGTGAAAAGAAAAGCGACTATAAACTGCCGCGAGACCTCAAAACAGGGGATAACGTCGAGATAATCGCTTCGGGGCTCAAAGGCACGCTTGCTTCCGACCCTGACAAGAACGGCAACACTGTCTTGCAGTCGGGCGTGATTAAAGCAAAGGTTAATGTAAACGACCTGCGGCTTTTGACCCCTGACGAAATGCCCAAAGAAAAGAAGCCTAAAAAATCTCCCGAGCTTGCTTTTGCAAGGACGGCTTCAACAGAGCTTGACATACACGGACTGACCGTCCTTGAAGCGCTCATGGAGCTTGATATGTTTTTAGATCAAGCCGTGGTGTGCGGGCTTCACACTGTCACAATTATCCACGGACGCGGCACAGGAGCACTGCGAAACGGCGTTCGCGACCACCTTCGTCACCACCCCCAAGTGAAAAATTTCAGAGCCGGTATGTACGGCGAGGGCGAAGACGGCGTTACGATTGCGGAGTTAAAATAGATGGCATTTTTACCGATTGAACCTATTGACAGGCAGTTTGACTTCATCTGCATAACCGGCGATGCCTATGTTGATCACCCAAGTTTCGGAGTTGCGATTATATCAAGGCTTATCGAATCTTTAGGCTTTTCGGTCGGGATTATCGCACAGCCGAGGGTTGACACTCATGATGACATAGTGAAGATGGGAAAACCCCGCTTTGCTTATATGATAACCTCCGGCAACATTGATTCGATGGTTGCACACTACACAGCGGCGAAAAAAAGGCGTTCCGATGATGCTTATACAGCGGGCGGAAAAGCCGGCAAACGCCCCGACAGAGCGGCAGTCGTCTATTCGCGGCTTGTAAGAAAAATTTATCCCGACACGCCGATAGTTTTAGGCGGGCTTGAAGCTTCACTTCGCAGATTCGCACATTATGACTACTGGGCAGACGAGGTTTTGCCGTCCATTTTAGAGGACAGCGGTGCAGACCTTCTCACCTACGGCATGGGGGAGCACCAGACAGAGCAGATTGTCAAGAGGCTGTCCGCGGGTGAAGATATTAAAACTATCACCGACATTCGCGGCACCTGTTATCTTTGCGAACCTTGCGACACACCGATTGGCAACACCGTGAACTGCCCCTCCTTTGAAGCGGTGAAAGGCGTTAAACGCGAATATGCCAAGGCGGTTAAAATTCAGTATGACTGGCAGGACGAGGTTTACGGCAAGACGATAATACAGCGGCAAACTGCTAAAATGTTAATTCAAAATCCCCCCGCCTTGTCGCTTAACACCGAAGAACTTGACAGAATATATGAGCTTCCCTTTGAGCGTGACTATCACCCCGTTTATGAAAAGGATGGCGGAGTTGCGGCGATAGAAGAGGTGAAGTTTTCGATAACCCACAATCGCGGTTGTTTCGGGAACTGCAACTTCTGTTCAATCGCTCTCCATCAGGGACGAAAGATTACAACACGTTCCAAAGAAAGCATAATCCGCGAGGCTGTATTATTAACCAAACTTGACGGCTTCAAGGGCTACATACATGATGTAGGCGGACCTACAGCAAATTTTCGCAAGCCGTCCTGTGAATTTCAACTTGAAAACGGTCTATGCAAGGGCAAAAAATGCCTTGCCCCGAATGTTTGCAAAAACCTTTCTGCCGACCATACGGAATATCTTGAAATTCTTCGGGAGCTTCGGAAAATCCCGGGTGTTAAGAAGGTTTTCATCAGAAGCGGCATTCGATATGACTATCTTATTGCAGACAAAAACGACGCCTTTTTCCGTGAGCTTGTGGAGCACCATATCAGCGGACAGCTGAAAGTCGCACCCGAACATTGCTCAAACGCAGTCCTTGACAGGATGGGCAAGCCGCATATAGAAAGCTATCAGGCGTTTCAAAAAAAGTTTTATAAGCTCACAGGGGCTTTGCATAAGGAACAATATCTCGTCCCCTATCTCATGTCGTCACACCCCGGCTGTACCATTAATGATGCGATTGAGCTTGCGTTATTCCTAAAGCAAAACCATCTTCGCCCCGAACAGGTTCAGGATTTTTACCCCACACCGGGTACTATCTCAACCGCAATGTTTTATACAGGGTTAGATCCATACACTTTAGAGCCTGTGTATATCCCGAAATCTTCGGAAGAAAAGGCAATGCAGAGGGCACTTTTGCAGTACTACAACCCCAAAAATAAGGACATAATTAAATCGGCTTTAATGAAGGCGCATCGCCCGGACTTAAAATATCTATTCGGCGAATTCGGAATTGAGGAAATTGGATGGCAGGGCAGAAACGAACGAGCGGCAAAAAAACCGCGTCAAAAGGGACGGCGAAGAAGGTAAAGCCAAGGTTTTCGATACCTCTTATCGTCATATTGATACTGCTTGCCGGCGGGCTTGGCTTTTCGACATATTTAGAGTTTAGAGATGAATCGCAAACAGCATTTTCGGATACGCCGGAAGCTGTTGACGTATCCGAAGACGGACTTACCGTTCACTTCATCGACGTAGGGCAGGGCGATTCAGAGCTTATTGTTATCGGCGGACAGACAATGCTTATTGACGCAGGCGAGACGGAATATGGTGACACAGTAGTATCATACATACAAAATCTGGGTATAACTAAACTTGATTACATTATCGCCACACACCCCCACTCTGACCATATCGGCGGACTTCCGGCTGTTATTGAAAATTTTGAGATAGGCAGGGTTATCACCCCGAAACTACCCCTTGATATGATTCCGACGACAAGGGTTTATGAAAATTTCATTGATGCTGTGGCTGACAGCGGCGGGAAGCTGACCGAAGCGGTAGCAGGTGATGAATATACCCTTTCCGAAGCGAATTTTACGGTGCTTTCGCCCGATTCCGGCTCTGATTTTTCCGACCTTAACGACTGGTCTGTCGTGATAAGGCTTGTTTACGGTAAAACGGCATGGGTGTTCACAGGGGATGCCGAAAAGCCGGCAGAGACGGCGATTGTCGATTCCGGGCGTGAGCTTCGGGCAGATATCCTCAAGGTCGGACACCACGGAAGCTCCAACTCATCAACTGCGGACTTTTTGGCGAAGGTAACGCCGCGATGGGCGGTGATTGAAGTTGGGGTTGACAACAGTTATAATCATCCGACAGAAGCTGCTCTCGAACGGCTCTCGGAATATGCAGGGCGGATTTTCAGAACCGATATTGAAGGAAATATCGTGCTTAATTCCGACGGAAAGGTGATTAAGGTTGTTGACGGTTGATAGAATCGAAAACGAAATAGTGATAGTCGAAACCGAAACGGGGTATATGAAAATACCGTTGTCGGAATTTGACGGAAACGTTCGCGAGGGCGATATTATAGTAAACATAAACGGCAGATATAAGGCAGATAAAGAAATGACCGAAAAACGGCGAAAAGAAATATCGGAAAAATTATCAAAATTGTGGGAAAGATGATATGAACATATTTGAACTGATTAAAGAAAATTACGCAAAGATGTCTAAGGGGCAAAAGAAGATTGCCGATTTCATCACCGGAAACTACACCAAGGCTTCCTATCTTACCGCGGCGAAGCTCGGCGAGCTCACGGGCGTGAGTGAATCGACTGTGGTGAGATTTGCTTTTGAGCTTGGTTTTGAGGGCTATCCCGAGATGGTGACGGCGATTCGCGACTACACAGGCTCAAAGCTCACCACCATTGAGCGTATCAGCGTTATGAACGACCAAATCGGTGCTGATGATGCCTTTGAAAAAATCCTTGCGATGGATATTGAGAAACTTAAGAAAACTCTCGACACCGCCGATAAGAAGGATTTTTATAAGGCGGTTGACACCCTTTGCGGTGCACAGAATATCTATGTTATCGGTGCGCGTTCGGCGGCTGTTTTGGCAAGATCTGCTACCTTCTCTTTCACCCTGATCTTTGAGAGCGTGAAGCTTGTGCACACCACGTCCACAAGCGAAATGTTCGAGCAGATTCTGCCTATAGGCAAGACTGACGTTATGATCGGAATGACATTTCCGAGGTATTCAAAGCACACCGTTAATGCAATGAAGTTTGCAAAAGAAAGCGGAGCAAAGGTTATAGGACTGACCGACTCGACCCTGTCGCCCGTCGCAGAATTTTCCGACTCTGTTTTAATAGCAAAATCAAACCTAACCTCATTCGCCGATTCGTTAGTTGCCCCCATGAGCGTGCTAAACGCCCTGATCGTAGCAGTAGGCATCCGTAAACGCGACTACGTCGAAGAGAACTATAAACGAATGGAAGAGATTTACGAACAGTACGAGGTTTATAAAACTAAGGGGGAGAGATGAAAACGGAAACAATTAGAAGCGTAGGGGATTATATAAATAAGCTTGAGAAACGAGGAATGTTTAGGCGTGCATTTTATCGCGGTGAATCAAAAAAGTTTAGAACTCCCTTAACAGCGGCAGCACTTCGTAATTACAGGATATCACATAGAGTTATGTATAATTCTTTTTATCGCGAAGTACATTTGAGGCTAACTGCAAACGAAAAAGAACATTTTATTGCTTTTTGTCAGCATCACGGTATACCAACTAATCTATTGGATGTTACTTCAAACCCATTAATAGCATTATTTTTTTCATGTTGTTCTGATTTCAAAAATGATGGTTATGTTTATCTATTTGACTCGCAACTCCTTGATGTAACGAAGTTTATTGATAGCTTAAAATTAGAAGATGAATATGAAAATCGTTTGAACTTTCTTTTTTGTGAAAAAAGACATCAAGCGTTCATTTGTAAAATGTTATCAAACACTATAAACACAATCGAAAATATTAAGCCACCGATTGTAAGTGATATTAAAAAAATAATAGAAGATATCAATAATGGCGTAGATAATTTCAATTTTCAAGATATAGATTTTGAAGAAATTGTTGAATTTTTACCGCTATCAATTTATTCACCTTTATTATCGTTCGACAGAGCGGTTTCACAAAAAAGTAGTTTTATTTATCAATGGCATTCGTTAGATAATAAACAAATTATTAGACCAGACCATGTATATAGAATACCAAGCGAATGTAAAGATAATATTAAAGAGAATTTAGATGTATTAAACATCAATCGTGCAACCATTTTTCAAGACTTTGATAACATAGCAGAATACATAAAAGGAAAAAGTGATTATTAATAAATGAACCTACTTATCATCGGCGCGGGTGCCGCAGGACTTTTTGCCGCCGTCGTTGCCGCCCGCCGCGGAATCTCTGTCACCGTTTTAGATAAAAATAAAACCGCCGGGAAAAAGCTTCGCATTACCGGTAAGGGGCGGTGCAACCTCACCAACAACTGCACCCGTGATGAATTTTTCGCGAATATAACAGCCAACAGCCGATTTTTATACTCCGCTTACAGCCGCTTTTCTTCACAGGACACCATGTCGTTTTTTGAAGACCTCGGCGTTCCGCTCAAAACCGAACGCGGCAACAGGGTTTTTCCTCAAAGCGACAACGCTCATGAAATCGCAGATGCTTTGGTGAACGAGTGCAAACGCCTTAGCGTGAAGTTTCGCGAATTTAATGTCACCGAGATTTTGCATGACGACCAAAAGATTACAGGCGTTAGTAACGGCAAAGAAGAGATTAAAACAGATGCGATTATTTTAGCCACAGGCGGCAAATCCTATCCCGGGACAGGTTCTGACGGCAGCGGATATAAGCTTGCCTCTGCTCTGGGAGCTAAAATCACCGACATTCGTCCTTCCCTCATTCCGCTTATTACAAAGGAAAGCTTCGTTAAAGAACTCAAAGGCTTGTCGCTCAGAAATGTCAAGCTATCCATAACCGAAGATAGTAAAACTGTCTTCACCGAACAGGGAGAAATGCTCTTTACCGACTATGGAATCTCAGGACCTTTGGTACTGAGTGCTTCCGCACATATCCGAAATCCGGAACATTCTATTGCACATATCGACCTGAAACCGGCGCTTGACCACATCACCCTTGACAAGCGGATTTTGCGGGATTTCAGCGAAAATCCGAACAGAATCTTCGCAAACGCTCTTGATAAACTGCTTCCGGCTTCGCTTCGACCCGTTATTGTGAATATTTCGGGAATAAACGGCGAAAAACGTGTCAACGCTGTAACCAAGACCGAGCGCGAAGGGCTTGTGAAGCTCCTCAAAGACTTAACTTTGACGATAACAGGCTTTCGACCCATTGCGGAAGCGATAATCACACGCGGCGGCGTTTCGGTGAGCGACATCGACCCGAAGACGATGGAATTTAAGAAAATGAAAAATCTGTACTTTGCAGGCGAGATAATCGACCTCGACGCATACACAGGGGGATATAACCTGCAAATTGCGTTTACAACAGCCCACTCGGCGGCAAATTCGATATAAAGGATTTAGTATGAAAATAGCAGTTGACGGTCCCTCGGGGGCGGGGAAGAGCACGGTTTGCAAAGAGGTTGCGGGGAGGCTCGGCATAAACTATCTTGACACGGGAGCACTTTATCGCACTATTGCATATGAGATGCTGAACCGTCGAGTAAATATGCGGTTTATCTCCGATTTTTTGGAGACTTTGACTATAGATGTTCGATATATCGACGGCGTTCAGCATATGTTTGCAAACGGAGACGACGTTACAGACCGAATCAGAACGCCCGAAAATTCGATGATGACTTCAAAAATTTCCGCTATTGTCTTGATTCGTGAATATCTTTTAGATAAGCAAAGAAAAGTTGCCGCCGAAAATGATGTGATTATGGACGGACGAGATATCGGCACCGTAATCCTCCCCGATGCGGATGTGAAGCTTTTTATCACCGCATCAAGCGATATTCGTGCAAAGCGGAGGCTTGCCGAACTCGGTCTGCCCGACACAGAATATGAGCGTATTAAATCTGATATAGAAAAACGCGACTATGACGACGAACACCGGGAAATTGCACCGGCGCGGAAGGCAGACGACGCGATAGTGATAGACACATCTAACCTTAGCTTTGAACAGGTTGTAAAATCTGTCATAGATATAATCAAAAAGAATCGGAGGACCCCGACAATGAATGTTAAAAGTGACATGACCGAAATTGCCGCAAGAATACGCGAGCTTCGCGAAGTTTGCGGCTATACCGCCTCGAACCTTGCAGATGAACTTCGAGTGGATCGAGTCAGATATGAAGAATATGAAAAGACAGGCGACTTCCCCATCAGCGTCATCTATGAGATTGCCAACAAGTTCGGAGTTGATTTCAGCGAGCTTGTGACGGGGGATGAATCACGCCTTACGACCTTCCAGGTCATAAAACGCGGCGGGGGCAGGGCGATAAGCCGTTTTGAAGGTTATCGCTACAAAGACCTTGCCTATAAGATGAAGAACAAGCTCATGCAGCCCCTCCTCGTCACCTTAGACCCCACCGAAGAGCCGGCGTCCCTTGTGACACACGCGGGTGAGGAGTTTAACCTTGTGATAAAGGGCGCAGTTGCAGTAACGATAGACGGGCACGAGCTTATTTTAGAGGAGGGCGACAGCGTTTATTTCAACGCCAACCTCCCCCACGGGCAAAAGTGTGCCGGAAACGAGAAGGCGAGATTTGTT
>JAISIC010000058.1 GCA_031262225.1 Ruminococcus sp.
AGGGACGGTTTTGAATGTGCCCGCATAAAGCAGAAGTTGTTCTCCTTTTTGCCGCGTTATATCGTCGAAATTGAAAACCAAAGCCACATGGTCGTGAAGGATTTCACGCTCCTAAAACCGCACTATCACGTTGAAGGTACCGGGTGGCAGGTCGAAGGTGATTATTGGGCACACGAATACATAATCAAAGACTTCGACGAGGTTATAATGCGAATCTCAAAACACTGGCTCACATGGGGCGACAGCTATGAACTGGATATCCCCGACGATAAAAACACTATCTTAGCACTCTGCACTGCCATCGCAATTGACTGCATGAACGCAGATGCAACCAGAAGCTCCATTTCTTCAAGATAAAAAGTAAACTTTTTGTGAACGATATTGACTTTTAGTTTACTATGTGATATACTCAATAACGATGTATTCTTAAGACAGTAAGAGTGTTTGTTTCACAAACACGTAATTCTTACCGAGGAAATCAGTTATAGCTTTAACTGTGCCCTGTCTTTAATACGACAGGGCTCTTTTGTATACATTTATAATTTTCAAGGCAGGTGAAACAATTTGGCAAGTCAAGCAATTTTGGAAGGCAAAAAGGCTCGCGTTACCGAGCTTGCAACCTCCATCAAGGAAGCCACAGCAGGCGTTATCGTTGACTACAAAGGTATTAACGTTGCCGACGACACCGCTTTGCGTAAAGAGCTTCGCGAACAGGGCATCAACTACTTCGTTGAGAAAAATTCCATCTTACGCCGCGCATTTGCAGAGGCAGGAATAACAATTCCCGAAGATGTTCTCAAAGGCTCTTCCGCACTCGCTCTCACCGCTTCCGACCAAACAGCACCCGCAAGAATTTTGGGCGAATTTTCCGACCGTCCCGCAATTTCAAAGGCAGGGATATTCAAGCTTAAAGCAGGCTTTATTGATGCTGACGTTTATGACGCTGTCGGCGTGAACAAGCTCTCGAAGATTCCTTCCAAGGAAGTCCTTCTTGCACAGCTCGTCGGGTCTCTCCAAGGTCCTATGCAGAAACTGGCTGCAACATTACAGGCACTCGCAGACAAGAAGTCCGCAGAAGAAGCGGCGTAACTTTTATAATTTTAAGGAGTATTTATCATGGCATCCGAAAAAATCACATCAATGATTGAAGATATCAAGGCAATGTCCGTTTTGGAACTTTCCGAGCTCGTAACCGCAATTCAGGACGAATTCGGCGTAACCGCTGTTATCGCCGCTGCAGGTGCTGCTGCTGCCGCTCCCGCTGCTGAAGAAAAGAGCGAATTTAACGTTTGTCTCAAGTCCTTCGGCGACAAGAAGATGGACATCATCAAGGCTGTTAAAGACCTCATGGGTCTCTCCCTCAAGGAAGCTAAGGAAGCTGTTGAAGCGGCTCCGAAGGTTCTCAAAGAAGCTGTTCCCAAGGCTGATGCAGAGGAACTTAAGAAGAAACTTGAAGAAAAAGGCGCTACAATCGAACTTCAATAATCGGTTTATTATCACCGCGAATACAGCCCCTGATTTAAGGGGCTTTTCGCATTTGTATGTATGAAAAGTTATAGTACAGTAAAAGAGCACTATTCCTGTTCTTTCACCGAGCGGCGTTCTGAATTTATTTCCGATATCTTCCCGGTTTCTTCTTCCGAAGAGGCTTTAGAACTTATCGGCTCTGTTAAGTCTGCTCACAAAAAGGCTTCCCACGTCGTTTCGGCTTATGTTTTGAGAGACGGCTATGCGAAGTTTTCCGATGCGGGCGAACCTTCCGGAACCGCGGGAAAGCCTGTCCTTGACGTGATTACCGCGAATGAATTATCAGACGTTCTAATCACCGTGACAAGATATTTCGGCGGTGTTTTGCTCGGTGCAGGAGGACTGACAAGGGCGTATTCGACAGCCGCTTCGATGGCTGTCAAAGGCTCGCAAATACAGACTTTTCTGCCCTGCAAGCCTGTGACAATAACCCTTTCTTACACCCTTTACGGCAAGTTTCAAGCTTTTTGTTCAGAGCTTCGCTACATTAAAATGTCCGAGCCGGTTTTTACAGACGAGGTTAGCATAGATATAAAAATCCCCACCGAAATGAAGGATGAATTTCTGTTTGAGATAACCGATATTCTTAATGCTAACTTCAAAATTGTTGAATATGACGAAATTTACGGCGATTTTTCGTAGGATTTCACAAAGACTTTTTATGTCGATTTTCAGTATAACATAGTATATGAAAATAAACCAAAAGTGGGTTCGGGTAGAAATTATGAGAGAACAGTGGGAAGTTATAGAACTTGGATTGCTTGCAAAGGAAGCAGCGTTGTCGCGAGACGGGAAGAGGGCAATAGACGAAAAGCCCTGTCCGATCCGCACGTCTTTCCAGCATGACAGAGACAGGGTTATACACTCCAAAGCGTTTCGCAGGCTTAAGGGCAAGACGCAGGTTTTTTTAGCCCCCAAAGGCGACCACTATCGGACCCGCCTCACCCACACGCTTGAAGTTTCGCAGATATCGAGGACAATTGCAAGGGCCTTGCGGCTCAACGAGGACCTCACCGAGGCGATTGCTCTCGCCCACGATCTGGGGCATACGCCGTTCGGTCATTCGGGCGAATATGTTTTGGATCGGATTAACGGAATCGGCTTTGCACACCATATCCAAAGCGTTCGCGTTGTGGAGTGCCTTGAAAAGGACGGTGCGGGGCTTAATCTGACATTGCAGGTGAAAAACGGCATAGCGGGACATTCACGAAAAGCCCCCGTGCCCGAAACTGTCGAGGGGCAGATTGTTCGCGTTTGCGATAAGATTGCATACATAAACCATGATATTGAAGATGCGGTCTGTGCAGGGATTTTGACCGAAAATGACCTGCCAAAAGATTGCACCGAAATCTTAGGGAAAAGCAAGTCGGCAAGGATAACAAGCATGGTGACGTCGATTATCACGGGCTATAAGGGCGAGATAAAGATGTCGGATGACATTCAAAAGGCTCACGACGACCTTGAAGTTTTTTTAGAGGAGCATATCTACTTTGATTCGTCGGCAAAGGCGGAGGAAAGCAAGGCAAAGTCCCTTGTTGAATCACTTTTTACATATTATAAAAACCACCCCGACAAGATGCCGTCTGATTTTATAAAAATAATGGAGACCGACGGTGTGGAACGTGCCGTGACCGATTACATAAGCGGCATGACCGATGGCTACGCTATGGACAGGTTTGAAAATTTATTTATACCGCGGGTTTGGGCAATTTAAAATATCTTACGGAGTAAATACCAATGGATACAGGAACGTTGATTGCAACGATAATCGGTGCGGTGATAGCCGGAGTTTTCGGGCTTATCACCAAATATCTTGAGCTTGATTTTGAAAAAAAGAAGGCGGAAATTGCACGCGGTGCTGCCGCAGATGAAACCTCGGAAGAATCAAAAGAACAAACTGTTATTGAAGCCGCTCCGCAAAAGAAAGAATATTCTTGGTTTCAGAGGAATTTCCGCAAGCTCTCGACTGCGGGCTTTATCGTCGCGGGGGTTGTTGCCGTCGTGATAATTGCGGTGATTGCGATTCCGGCGATTATTAAGAGCAACGAAGACGGCGAAGATGATATCGCGGTGCCCGTCATGGAAAGCGTGACAACGCCGGCAGAAACAGAACCGGCAGTGAAAACCTCCGCAGAAATCATGGCGGAGCAAAAGGACGCTGTCGGGCTTCTTTACGGCAATGACGACGCCTTGAAGGGCAATATCTTTGCCGTGGAGTATAAAAACGAACAATACCTTGTTACGACCTTCCGCACTCTGCTCGCCGGTTACGCTGACGGCAACAAAAGCTTTAGGATTGATTTTGAAAATCATAACGATATTTTATCTTCTGACCTAACTCTCGCGGGCTATTCGCCGCTTTATAACGTTGCGATATTAAAGCCCAAAAACGCGATAGATATTCCTGCTTTTACCTTAAGCAAAAACGACCCCTTGGTATATTCGGAAATTTCGGCTTTCGGAACATCTACGAGCGACGAAACCGCACGCAATATTGCAAAGAACGGTGTTATAACACAGGACAAGCGTGAAGACGGCTCAACGGGACTTCCGTTGCTTGTGACCGATGCTGTATGCAAAAACATGAGCGGTGCTCCTGTTTTGGATTTGAATGACTTAACGAGTGTTGTTGCTATCGTTCCGGCGATAGCAATGGGCGAAGAAAGAATATTAATACCTGTAAGCTATATAGAAACTGTACTTAACGAGATGTCAATCCCTAACACAACTATGGTGAGCTTTGACGCCGATGAGTTGCCTGAAAAGTTCCCCTACTTATGGCAATTCCCTATTCAGACCGGGTTTGAAGATGTAACGCTTGGCAAAGACAGTGAAGGCACTTACCTATTCCAAAAAGCTGGTATAAGCGTTGAAGAATATAATGGTTATTCTTATTTGGTTGAAAGGGGTTTTGGACAAGCACTGTATAGGGGTGCAAATAATGATGAAAATGTAGTTGATTACGGCTACTTGGAAGATGGTTATGTCGACGACCTGAATAAGCCGTATTTCAGATATAACGAAGACAAAAAATTATCAAGCATGACAGACGGCAAAGGAAACACATTATTTGCTAAAGATTATTTTGCACTTTATACCACAGGCGATAAAGAAAAGATTGTAGCTTTTAAAGGCGAAGTTCAATTTCAATTTGACGGAAAATACATATGCATTAGCGATGAAAATAAAATATTAAAAAACGATTTTGAAACGGTTCCCGAGCGGCTTAAAATCACAAGCAATGCTGACGGATATTTGATTCGGATTGATGATACCGAAACCGGACTTTTTGCTTATATCAACAACAACGGATCGTATGGCGTTGCGATGGATGAAACAATAGGCGGCTATTTTGATCTGACAAACAGGAAGTTAGTTAATTCTGATATGACTGCGACGATAACCGGCGACAATAAAAATATTGAAGTTTATTACAAGGCAACACCTGATGTCAAAGGAAAAATTTATTTTTCAGAGGACGAAAATATTTCGGTGCTGTCGATAAAAAACAATGATTTAACCGGCTATAAGTTTGCAGGCGGCGATATGACGATATTTAATAACGCAGACGAATCTGCCTATTACGGCAAGGCTGACAATGCACTTTTTTACGGTGAAAAAAATGACGGGTATTTTGTAAACGGCAGGGGTATTAAAATATCTGACACTTACTATCTAATCGGCAATTTTGACAACGGCAAATTTGACGACACATACTATCCCTTCCTTTTAGACTGGCACGATATTAAAAAAACTTCGGAGCAGTAAAAAAACATGGATACTGGAACCTTAATTGCAACAATAATCGGTGCGGTGATAGCCGGAGTTTTCGGTCTCATTACCAAATATCTTGAATTGCGGTTTGAGAAGAAGAAGGACGAGCTGCCAAATAATCCTCCGCCAAAAGATGCTGACGATGACGGAAATGTCACCGCCATTGAAGAGGATAATCACTCGACAGAGGCAGCCCATACCACCAAAAAGAAAACGAAGTTTTCTTGGATAGAACAGAATTTCCGCAAGCTCTCAACTGCGGGCTTTATCGTCGCGGGTGTTGTTGCCACTGGGATTATTGTGATGGTTACAGTTCCGGCGATTAAAAACAACGGAGCTCCCGATAGCGGGGACGGAATCGTCGTTCCTGCAATTGAAAGCGTGACGACACCGGCGGAAGAAACAGTAAATATCGAAGATTATGCGGATTCGATTGCAAGAATTGTTACTAAAGATGATATTCGTTCCGGAAATGCCTTCGCTGTGAACTATAAGAATAAACTTTATTTTGTAACAACCTTTTTTGCCTTAACCGAGATTTATGAGGATACAGATGCCAATGACGGATTTTACCTTCATTTTGAAACGCAAAACGATATCTATTCAAAAGACTTAACACTTGTGGGTTACTCTCCGCTTTATAATGTTGCGGTTTTATCGCCTAATATATTCCCGGATATAAAGGGTTATGAACTGTCGGAGACAGAAGCTTCGATGCTTACCGATATATCTGTAATCGGAATGGAATTAATCGGAACTACATCCAAGAAGATTGCAAAACCGGGCAAGATTATGCTTAATGATTTTTACGACAATATATCCCAATGCAATCTTTATTTATCGGACGCCAAGCTTTTACACATGGACGGTGCTCCGGCAATTGCTGATGACCTTAAAACGGTTATCGGAATGGCAAACGGCGAAATGGATGATGACAAAAGCTTTATAATTCCCGCAAGCTACATTAAAACTGTGCTTGACGAAATGAGTAAACCCGAAACGACTATAACCTCTTTCCCTGTTGATGAACTGCCGGATAAATTCGTTTATTTCGGCTCAAACAACAGGGAAGGCGGAGCTACTGTCCTTTTGACCAGAAAAGATGGCGTTGTTTATCAAAAAGGAGACGACATCGATTTTATGGGCGAATACATCTATGCTGAAGATAAGGAATATTACAATGGCATTCGGTGGTTGACAGACGGCGAAACCGTTTCGTTTATGGATTTTACCACACTCGTGTGGTTAAATCAGAATATTGATGATTCCGGCAAAGAAAGTGTTGAATTTATAAAGGTACATGATGATTTAAACCCTAATTATGATCTTCCCTATTTCTGCTTGACGGTGGAAGAAGATTATGCATATATTTATGATCCGGACGATGGTATAATATCGTATGTGCAGTTACAAGAAACTGCGGGTACAGTTGATTACGTCCAGATTTGCGATTTAAATCAAACAGTATTTGTTTGTGTAACAGAGAAATATATAGAATACAACGAATACAGCGAAGACAATAAAACTGTATACTTCTATCCTGATGAGACCGAGACGGATTTGTCCGCTTTCGGCGGCGTTATGCCCGAAAACCTCACCCTGAAAAGGAATGAGGACGGATATAAACTATATCTTACTGATAAAAACACCGGATTTTCTGCATATATAGACGAGGACGGTACATTCATGGTCTCAAGCTCGAAAAATCTTTACGGCGGTAATAACACGTCAGATGGCAACGTATTTATCCGAAGAGAATCGGAAGACGGTGATACCGAGAACGATATGCTTGTCACCTCTTCAGTGACAGACAGCGAAAACTATCAATTTATTGTGTCAAATGACAAGCTTTCGGATCAGGGCAGAGATTATGCCACAATTAGAGTTTCTGAGAATGAAATTTACAGGCTTGCTCTTGAACGCGATAATTGTATAGTTTCGTGGTATAGTGATAAATCAACCTATTGCTACAATTCTGATAATGATCAAATGGTTTATCATAAGTACTACATGGACGGCATTGTGATGTATGACATGGATACACTCAAAGCTGTTTACATAGACGAAAGTCATTATGTTATCAGTATGACAGACGAAAACGGCTACCTTATCGGTGAACCTTACCCTTACCTTCTTGACTACAACGACATTCCCGACAGCACGGAGTGAAAAATATGTCAATCCCGAAATCATTTATCGACGAGCTTAAAGCAAAAAACCCGATTGAAAGCGTCATCGGTGCACACGTGAAGCTAAAACGTGCCGGGCGTAACCTGACCGGGCTTTGCCCCTTTCACTCCGAACGCACGCCGTCCTTTTCAGTCAACAGTGCCGAGGGGTATTACCACTGCTTCGGCTGCGGTGCAGGCGGCGACGTTATCACCTTTGTCGCGAACTACGAGCGGCTTGAGCCGATTGAGGCTATCAAGTTTTTGGCGGAGCGTTCGGGAATGACAATGCCCGAATCGGACGGGAGAGAAGAACAGTTTGCAAGGCTCAAAACCCGGATTTTATCTGCGAATCGCGATGCGGCGAAGTTTTTTCACAAAACCCTTGTTTCCGGAAAATTTGCCGAAAAGGCTCGCCGTTATGTTCTCGAACGGGGGCTCACCCCTGCAACCGTCGCAAAATACGGATTGGGGTATGCCGATTCGGAGTGGGAGTCGCTCACACGACATCTTCGAGGGCTTGGCTATACCGACGAGGAGCTGCAAGCGGCAAGGCTGACAGCCGGCAAAAACGGCAAGGTATTTGACTTTTTCCGCGACAGACTTATGTTTCCGATTATCGACCTAAGGGGCAATGTCATAGGCTTCGGGGGGCGGGTTATTGATTCCGAAGGTCCCAAATACATGAATACCCCCGAAAACCCTGTGTTTATCAAGGGGCGAAACCTATATTCGCTGCAAATCGCAAAGAAGACGGAGGCGGATTCTATTATCCTCTGTGAGGGGTATATGGACGTTATCGCTTTAGGGCAGGCGGGCTTTGAAAACAGCGTTGCAGGGCTCGGAACTGCTCTGACGGCAGAACAGGCTCATCTTCTTTCAAACTATGCAAACGAGGTTTATATATCCTACGATTCGGACGAGGCAGGCAAGAAGGCGGCGGCAAGGGCAATTTCCATACTTTCCGACGCAGACATACGCACGAAAATCCTTGAAATCAAGGGTGCAAAAGACCCGGACGAATACATAAAAAAATACGGAGCGGATGCTTTCGGCGGAGTGCTCAGAGAATCGGGGAACGCAACCGATTTCAGACTGTCAAAAGCTCAGACAGGGCTTGATCTTAATGACAATACCGACAAGGTGACATACCTTGACAGGGCGGCGAGGATTATCGCGGAGCTGCCGCACAAGCACCGCATTATCTATACTTCCGAGGTCGCCGACCGTCTTCATATCCCCGCAAATCAGCTTCAAACGGTTGTTGACGGTTATCTTCGGGGAAACGAAAAGAACAAGGAAAAAGAGGCTTGGCGATCCATTGAGCAGAGTGTCATAAGGCAGAGCGTTTCGGAAACAAAGGCAGTTCACGCCGAGAATCGGATTTGGGGTTATCTTTATCGAAATCCCGAAATCGGAAGATTTATAGCGGAAAGCTTCGCAGAAGAGAGCTTTAGTACCGATTTGTCAAGGCATATTTATACAAAATTAACAAAATGTTTAACAGAAAATGATGAATTTGACATTTTAAGTGAATGTGACCCGTCAATGCAGGGAAAGATAACAGAAATAATGGTAATAGCTGACAAAGTCCCTGTGACACGGGCAGAGTTTGAAAGTTCGGTTGAAATAGTGAAGAACAGACCTAAAAAAGCTTCCGAAATGGACAACGAAGATTTGCGAAATCTGTTTGATAATTAAAATATATACCTAATGTATAAAAAATAGGAGTAAAAAGATGACTGAAAAAATTTCTATCGACAGTTTGATAGAGCAGGGGAAGATGGCGGGAAAGCTTTCGGGGAAGGATATCACCGATGCTTTGGAGGATCTTGAATTTGACGTGGAGCAGATGGAGAGTTTTTATGATCGCTGTGCCGCAAATAATATCGAGATAACCGACGACCTTGCTTTTGATGATGAGCTGGGGCTGCCCTTGGAGAGTGCTCTTGCGGAGGATATCGACCTGACCCTTGCGGCGGATGGGATATCTATTGATGACCCGGTTAAAATTTACCTCAAAGAGATCGGTTCGGTGCCGCTCCTCACACCGGAAGAAGAGATTGAGCTTTCCGAGCGTATGGCGAAGGGTGATATCAAGGCTCGAAAGAGGCTTGCGGAAGCGAACCTCAGGCTTGTTGTGTCGATTGCCAAACGCTATGTGGGGCGTGGAATGCAGTTTTTAGACCTCATTCAGGAAGGGAATTTGGGGCTTATTAAAGCTGTTGAAAAGTTTGACCACACCAAAGGCTTCAAGTTTTCAACCTATGCCACATGGTGGATAAGGCAGGCGATTACAAGGGCTATTGCCGATCAGGCACGGACTATCCGAATCCCCGTGCATATGGTTGAGACGATAACGAGAGTTAAAAAGGCATCTTCCCAGCTTCTGCATAAAAACGGGCGTGATGCAACGCCGGAAGAGATTGCGGAGCTAACCGATATGCCGCTTGAGAGGGTTCGCGAGATAATGCGGATCGCTCAAGACCCTGTGTCGCTCGAAACTCCGATAGGCGAGGAAGAGGATTCGCATCTGGGCGACTTCATCCCCGACGACGACGCTCCCGCTCCTGCCGATGCGGCTTCGCTTATCCTTTTGAAAGAACAGTTAGGCGAGGTGCTCCATACCCTCACAGACCGCGAGGAAAAGGTTTTGAGACTTCGTTTCGGGCTTGAAGACGGGCGTTCAAGGACTTTGGAAGAGGTCGGAAAAGAATTTCGTGTAACACGTGAGCGTATACGCCAGATTGAGGCGAAGGCACTGCGTAAGCTTCGTCACCCGAGCCGTTCAAAACGCGTTAAGGATTATTTAGAATAATAAATTTAAGGATTATTTATGAAAATACTTGTAACAGGCGGCGGCGGCAGAGAGCACGCTATTATTAAAACACTTTCAAAAACAGGGGCTCACGAGCTTATCTGTGCACCCGGAAACGGCGGAATAGCGGCTAATGCAAAATGCTTCTCCGATATAAAGGCAACGGATATTGACGGACAGGTGCGGCTTGCAAAGGATTTGGGCGTAGACTTAGTTGTAATCGGTCCCGATGATGCACTTGCTTTGGGACTTGCCGACAGGCTTCGTGAAGTCGGTATAAAGGCGTTCGGCCCTTCGCAGAGTGCGGCTCGTCTTGAATCGAGCAAGGCTTTCTCTAAGGATTTGATGAAAAAATATCATATACCCACGGCGGAATATGAAGTTTTTGACGACGCCGAAAAGGCGAAAACCTACATAGAAACTCTCGAAAAATTCCCGACCGTCATTAAGGCGGACGGGCTTGCTCTGGGCAAGGGCGTTATTATCGCGGAAAATAAGGGCGAAGCGCTCGAAGCGATCCATGAGATTATGGAAGACAAGAAGTTCGGGAAAAGCGGCTCTAAAGTTGTTATCGAAGAGTTTTTGACAGGTCCGGAAATATCCGTTTTTGTTGTGACCGACGGGGTGAAGACTGTGGAGCTTTCATCTGCCATGGATCACAAACGTGCAGGAGATGGTGACACCGGGCTCAACACCGGCGGCATGGGAACGATTGCTCCCAACCCTTTTTATACCGAAAAAATTAAACAAGAAGTTAATAAAACAATAATTATACCGACTGTAAAGGCTATGGCTGCCGAGGGGTGCCCATTTTCCGGCGTTATCTTCTTCGGGCTGATGGCGACTGAAAGCGGCGTTAAGGTCATTGAATATAACAGTCGTTTCGGTGACCCCGAAGCACAGGTTATACTGCCGTTATTCGGAGGAGATTTCACAGATCTGCTCACGGATATGACTGAAACTGTTAAGCCTGTTGAGGGTTTTGCCTCCTGTGTGGTTGTTGCAAGCGGAGGATATCCCGAAAAGTATGAGACCGGCAAAGTTATTTCCGGGCTTGATGAAAAAGGGCAAATACCCGGAATGCCCGATATAACCGTGTTCCATGCAGGGACGAAGCTTGTTGACGGAAAATATTACACCGCAGGAGGGCGGGTGCTCGGAATTACTGCAAAGGGGAAGACCTTGCAAACGGCGATAGACAGGGCATATGAAGCTGTCTCAAAAATATCCTTTGACGGAATGTATTACAGGAAAGACATAGGCAGGAAAGCATTATCATAATAATAAATCCCTTCACATAAATTTAATGTGAGGGGATTTTAATTATGAGGAAGAAAAAAATTAAACCCGTGCTTGGACAAGCTTTGATATATTTAACGCTTTTAATCATAACGCCTTTTATCTGCATGACTTTTGTGAGGGCGGCGAATCCCGCAGATATTGAAGAAGTTGTTGTTACAGTCGAGACTGTGCCTGTTCAGATTAAAGCAGAATTTAAGATAATAACC
Source organism: Ruminococcus sp. (assembly GCA_031262225.1). GTDB lineage: Bacteria > Bacillota > Clostridia > Oscillospirales > Ruminococcaceae > JAISGY01. Next base: position 11,796 of record JAISIC010000058.1, read on the forward strand.
GATGACAGTTTTTTTGAATCAAGTGACGGCTTGCATATCCCTCCTGCTTCGGATGACGAAGAGGTTGACACTATTCCTGCTATTCCGGCTATTCCCGATTCGCCGGCTCCTGCCGGTATCGGCAAAATTGAAGTTATAACATACGGGCAGATGGAAGGCAGTTCTTACATAAACCTTGATTACGGTCAGATTCGGAATATGACGGCGTTTGATAATAACGAGATTAAAGAAACCGCTTTGCAGTCTCCGGGTGTAAAGTTTTTGCGTGACGGTTCGCCCGAAATTTTAATATATCACACCCACGCCACAGAGGGATATCTGCCGGACGGTTCGGAAAGTTTTGACCCCGATTTTGCCTTCAGAAGCGTTGATAAAAGTATAAATATGGTTGCGGTTGGAAAAGCTATAACAGATGAGCTTACAAAGGCGGGCTTTGGGGTGATTCACGATGAAACCCTTTTTGACGAAGAAAGCTATACAGGCGCTTATGAGGCATCAAGAGCGGCGGTGAAAGAACACTTAGCCGCAAATCCGGGAATTAAGCTTGTTTTGGATGTTCACAGGGATGCGATCGTTCGCTCCGAAACGGAAATTGCCGCTCCGACTGTGGTTATTGACGGCAAAAACGCCGCACAGATTATGATCGTTTCAAACTGTGACGGTGAGAGCTTAAAATATCCGATACCCCTTTTCCGCGAGAATTTGAAAATCGCGGCGGCGATAAATGAAACTGCTTGTGAAGGTTATGAAGGGCTGATGCGTCCTCTGCTGTTTGATTACAGGCAGTATAACCAAGACCTTTCCCCCGGGGCTTTGCTTATTGAGGTCGGGGGGCACGGGAACACGCTTTCGGAAGCTCTATATTCCGGGGAACTTTTCGGCAAGGCTATAGCAGTTGCTTTGCAACAACATTAGGTGAATTATGAGAACATTTTTCTTTTTAATTAAACGATTTTTCGCGGTGGAGTGTACAAGACGTGTTCGAGTGCGAAACATAATCGTGCTGGCTATGGCTGTTCTTATTATGGCGGCTGTGACTGCGTTTGGTTATAATGAAGCACTTGTTAATTCACAACAAATTATGTTTGGAGGATAAAAGAAAATGCCCGACGAATCGGGCATTTCTGAAAATCGTACAAATAATACTTTTTTCGTGCGGCTTATTGGAGAAGTCCGAGAACGCCGGACGGGAGCTGGTTTGCCTGAGCAAGCATTGCCTGCGAAGCCTGAGCCAGAATCTGTGTCTTGGAAAGATTCTTAACTTCATCGGCAACGTTGGTATCACGAATACGGGATTCAGCAGACATGATATTTTCGTTGGTAACGTTGAGGTTATCGATCTTGTGGTTAAGACGGTTATCGAGAGCACCGAGCTGAGCTCTTACAAGAGAAGTCTTGTTGATAGCAAAGTCGATCTTGTCGATAGTCTGGTTAGCTGTGTACTGTGTGGAAAGGTTTACAGTTGAACTTGCAGTAAGACCTAAACCTGTAGCAGTAACGTCCATATCCGCTTGGATTACAGTACCGAGAGCTTGCTGCTGTGCAGCAGTAGAAGATAAGTGAGTTGTGCCGTCCGGATCAGCGCCTACACCACCGAGGGTTGTGTAAACATTGGTGTAATCAAAGTCGTAGGTTTTGAGGTCTTTGGTTCTTGAACCAACCTGGAACTTAACGGAACTTGCAAGCTGCAGTTTGTCGGTACTGTCAACAGTAGATTCCTTGCCGTCAGCTACAATGTCTGCACCTGCGGAAAGAACAGCAACGCCGTTGAAGTCGGTTGCAGCGATGTCGTTGAGCTCTTTTGTGAGCTGCTCGTACTCGAGTTCGATAGCGGCACGGTCGGTGTCTTCGGAATAGATACCGTTGGCGGACTGAGTAGCAAGGGTTTTCATTCTGTTAAGAATTTTGTGGGTCTCGTTGAGCGCACCTTCAAAGGTCTGGATCATCGAGATGCCGTCTTCAGCATTCGCAACAGCCTGTGTTAAACCTGCGGATTGAGCTCTCATCTTTTCGGAAACTGCGAGGCCGGCAGCGTTATCGCCTGCACGGTTGATCTTGTAACCGGATGCTAACTTTTCCATTGATTTGGACAAAGCCTTGTTGTTCATGTTGTTGTAACGGTTGGTGTTTTCCGCGGTCATATTATGCTTAATTACCATAATAATACCTCCTGTATTATCTTAAATAATTTATTTTTTACCCGAATCTTTCGGGCAGGAGCTTTTCAGTGTTTGTGACATTCGAGTTTTGATTAATCGGAGCCGCATTTCTTCATAATCAAATTTCGTTCGCCGCAGTTTCTGTTTCGCTCTTGATAATCTATATCGTTCGGGATTAAAAAATCTTAAATTTTTATTTTAAACTTTTTAAAGTAGTTTTGTGAATATTTTATTAATTTTGAGCCGCTTGTTAAAAATTATCTTGACAAGTATAAAAATATCTGATAATATGATATATACAGTCAGTTAGCATATGCTAACTATGAACGGAGTACTATATATATGAAAACTCTTGACGGTATAAAGGTCGGGCAGAAGTGTAAAGTGACAAAGATTTTGGGCGAGGGAGCACTCAAACGCCATATCCTTGACATGGGGATAACCAAAGGAGCGGAGATTGAAATTCACAAAGCCGCACCGCTCGGTGACCCGATTCAGATAACGGTGAGGGGATTCGAGCTCATGCTTCGCAAAGAAGATGCAAAGATAATTGCAGTAGAAAAAATTTAGATTTAAAATTTAGATAAAAGGTTTAATATATGAATGTATCATTAGCTTTGGCGGGGAACCCCAACAGCGGCAAGACGACTGTTTTTAACGCTCTCACCGGCGGAGACCAGTATGTCGGGAACTGGGCGGGGGTTACCGTTGAGAAGAAGACCGGGCACCTTAAAACCAACAAGAGTGTAGATATAACCGACCTGCCCGGGATATATGCATTATCCCCTTACAGCCCCGAAGAGATTGTGTCGCATGACTTTTTAATGGGCAAAGGGAATGAAAAGCCGGATGTTATCCTTGATATTGTCGATGCTTCAAATATAGAGCGGAATCTGTACCTCACGACACAGCTTGCCGAAACAGGCATTCCGCTGATAATTGTGCTCAACATGATGGATATTGTCGAGAGGCACGGCGACAGGCTTGATGCGAAAAAACTTTCGGAAGCTCTCGGGGTCCCTGTCTTTGAAGCATCGGCACTCCGCGAACAGGGGATAGCGACTGCGGCGGAAAGGGCTGTTGAAATCGGGAGCGTGAAACACAAGCCATATCACGCAAGGATTAATGTTAAGTTTTCGGAAACGACCCAAGCCGCCCTGAAAGCGATAATTGATGTTGCTTCGGCGAATATGCCCAAAACAAGACCGCAGATTCACTTTGCTATCGACCTTTTCGAGCGAAACGGCACAGCCCAGTCGGAACTCGGGTTATCCGGCTTGCAGATGGAGAGTATCGAGCGGATTATCACCGATTGTGAAAAGGCTCTGGGTGATGACAGCGAATCGATTATCGCCAAGGAGCGATATGATTTCATCGCCTGGGTGCTTGACACCTGTTATATCAAGAGTGAACGCGAAAACTTTTCGGATAAAATCGACCGTGTTGTCACCAACCGTTTTTTGGCTCTGCCTATCTTTGCGGCGGTTATGTTTTTGGTTTACTATATATCTGTTGCGACCGTCGGGGCAATCGGGACAAACTGGGTTAACGACGTGCTGTTCGGGGAGTGGATTCCCGCGGCTTTGGAGAAAGGCTTGACCGCAATTAATGCCGCCTCGTGGCTTCATTCGCTCATCGTTGACGGAATTGTCGCAGGTGTGGGGGCTGTGCTCGGCTTCCTCCCTCAAATGGCGGTTTTATTCCTGCTTCTCTCGCTCCTTGAAGACTGCGGGTATATGTCGCGGATTGCCTTTATCTTAGACAGGGTTTTCAGAAAGTTTGGGCTTTCGGGGAAAAGCTTCATACCGTTTTTGGTCTCGACCGGCTGCGGTGTGCCCGGGATTATGGCGGCGCGCCCGATTGAAGATGAAAGCCAACGGCGGATTACCATCATAAGCACAACCTTCATGCCCTGCTCTGCCAAACTCCCGATTATCGCGATGATTGCGGGCGGGCTTTTCGGAAACTCGGCGGGGGTTGCCTTCTCTGCATATCTTGCCGGCATTGCTTCGATAATCCTTTCGGGGCTTATACTCAAGGGTTTCAAAAAGCTTAAAGTTTCGCAGATGCCGTTTGTGATGGAACTTCCGTCATATCACGCACCGCGAGCTTTGAATATATTCCGGCACACATGGAATCAGCTTAAAGCATTCATAATTAAAGCCGGGACGATTATCTTCGCGGCTTCGGTGATAATTTGGTTACTTTCAAACTTCGGATTTGAAAACGGTACATTTGGCATGGTTGACAGTGAACATTCAATTCTGTCATATATCGGCAGGGTTATCGCACCGATATTCATACCCCTCGGCTTCGGGTCGTGGCAGATGGCGGTTGCGACGATAACGGGGCTTGCGGCGAAAGAAAATGTTGTTTCGACTTTGTCTGTTTTATTCTCTGCATCCAGTGGGATGGCATCCCACGGAAACATAGATACTGTTTTAAGCTCTCACCTTTCCGCCGCCGCTGCATATAGCTTTCTGCTTTTTAATCTGCTCTGTGCACCCTGCATAGCGGCGATCAGTGCGGCTTCGCGTGAACTGGGCAGCAAAAAATGGACAGCCTTTGCAATTGCCTATCAGACAGGCTTTGCGTATGTTATATCCTTCCTCGTTTACACGGTTTGGAGTGCGATTTCATGAATATAGGCACAATTGTTGTAATATTTATAATAGTACTGCTTTTGGCACTTGTTGTCGTCTATTTAGTAAAACAAAAAAGGGCAGGAAGATGTGCTTCTTGCCCTTACTATAACAATTGCGGAAAATCGAGTCAATGCGATGACGAGGGATTGAGATAGCTGTCGATCATTGTCATAAACTTGTCGGCGTCAAGAGGCTTTGCGATATGTGCTGTCATCCCCGCTTCAAGACACCGCTTTACATCCTCGGTGAAAGCGTTCGCGGTCATAGCGATAATCGGGGTTTTTTTGTGCTGTTTTCTAATCTCTTTCGTTGCGGTCAGACCGTCCATGACAGGCATCTGAACGTCCATAAGGATAACATCAAATTCATATTTGCGGGCAAGCTGGCAAGCGGCTTTGCCGTTTTCGGCTTCAATAACCTCTGCTCCCGTGTCTTCAAGCAGCGACGAGACTATAAGTCTGTTTATTTCAACGTCTTCTGCCATTAAGATACGTTTGCCGGTGAAGTCATAAATCGTGTCATCGCCCGATTTTCTGCTTACATGAATCTCTTTCCCGAATGTCACAGGCACAATGAGGGTAAAGGTTGAACCCTTATCAACTTCCGACTGTACTGTGAGTTTACCGCCCATGAGCTCTGCGATTTTTTTGGAGATGGCAAGCCCGAGCCCCGTCCCGCCGTATCGGCGGGTGATGGACTGGTCTTCCTGCTCGAAGCTGACAAAAAGGCGTTCTACATTCTCGGGTGCAATGCCGATTCCCGTGTCGGTCACAGATATGTTAAGCCTTGAGTCGTCGTCGATAAACGCATCGACGGATACGCTTCCGCCGTCGTGGGTGAATTTAACTGCGTTTGAAAGCAGATTAACCACAACCTGCGATATCCGCAGCTCATCCGATTTCATATAACGCTCAAAGCTGTAATCTTGAAGCGTTTTGATGGTGATATTCTTCTCTCTTGCGGTTGATGAGATGACATTAATGGAGTTATTCATCATCTTCGCAAAATCAAACTTCGTTATGACAATCTCCATCTTGCCGCTTTCAATCTTCGATATATCCAAAACATCGTTGATAAGCGAAAGCAGGCGGTTTGAAGCGTCCGCCGTGTTTTTGAGGTATAGCCTCACCTTATCGGAAAGCTCTTCGCGGAGGGAGAGGGTGGTCATGCCGATAATGGCGTTCATCGGCGTGCGTATTTCGTGGGAAATGTTTGAAAGGAATGCGGATTTTGATATCGACGCCGCTTCCGCCGCAGTCTTCGCGTTATTGAGTGCCGTAACATCATTGAGAACCAAGATATATCCGCCGTGAACACCGTTTTCGGGTGCATATTTAACGCATGAAACGGAATAAAAGCTTTCAAGGAGGGGGAAGAGCGAGACTGTGTTCACAACCGTTCCGAGTGACGCCTTGTCACACTCGGCAAAGACATTGACGATAACATCCGAACCCTTCGACGATACAAATCTCTTAAATGCTTCGATACAATCAATGCCGATGAGATCGTCGTATGTCACATTCGGAATGCGAACCGCAAAGTTTATGACATTATCGGTGGCAAAGCAGATAACCCTGTTTTCGTCGCAAAGCAGAATAGTTGTGTCTTTCGGGGTATATTCCTGTAGGAGCGAAAGATAACGCTCCCTTGACGAAAGCTTCTTTGCAAGGCTTTGTGCTTTCATCATCGACCGATACGTTTCGGTTATGTCGGTATGTATGATGATCACGCCGTCGGGGAGGTCTTTGGTCTTCCCAAAACGCACAAGCTGTGTTGAGAGGGTGCAGGGGGGATTTTCAAGCTCATATGTCCTCGTATAGGAAGTTCCCGGATCCGCTTCGTATATCTCGTTGATCGCCGGTTCAAGGAAACCTCTTGTTTCTTTTCCTAAAACCTCTTCTAAAAACTCAAAATAGTTAAGCCCTCGGAAATCATCGTCGGTAAATTTCTTACCGATGGAAAAATCCGAAACATGGTTTGTGTTGATCCTAATCCGCTTTGCGTTATCAAGCACAATGAAATCGCTGTTTTTGGGGTAATTTTCGATAATAAGGTTGAGATAACGCTCTCTTTCCCTGTCATCCATGCCGAGCAGTGAGTCTTTATATAACGCAAACGCAAATACCACAAAGGCAAGGGCATAGAGCACCGTTGTGAAATCGAGCTTGAAGATTTTCGGGAAGAAGGAGAATAAAATATTATAGGCATAGGGCAGAAGCATTGCCGCCGAGGCGACACGGGTGCCTATCTGTCCGTGGCGGAAGGTATATCGCAGGAAGTTGAGGGCGGCAAACCCGGAGATGAAATAACACACGACAATATGTACCGGGAAAAGCGGTCCCCATGTGAACGCCGCACCGTAATAGGGCACACCGTCTGTATAAAAATACATAAGGTGGTGGATAGGGTTTGTGATAAGGAGCGTGATATCCGCCGCCGTGAAGAGCAGAACAGGAATAGTGAACCATTTTCTATCCGGAAGCCTTGAATGATCAAGCCTGAGCGAAAAGAAGAGCGATGCCGCCGGGGAAAGCGTTACAAAGACATATTTAAGGACATGGAAGCCTTCATAAAACCGGTCTGCAACAACGGCAACAACCGCCGTCGTGAGGCAGTAACCGATGATCATAATGCCCGATATACAAAGGGTGCGGTTCACCCTGTCCTTCTTTATTATTTCGAGCGAAAACTGCGATATCAAAAAGAGCACCGCAATCGCCATTATAATGCAGGATACAAATTGGATAATACTCATTCTCTGCTCCGATATTTTTAATCCAAGAAACTCTTGAGAACTGTAAGGAAGATATCGGTGTCAATGGGCTTTGCTATATGCGTGTTCATGCCGGCTGCAATACATCTGTCGGCATCTTCTTTGAAAGCATTCGCAGTCATTGCTATAATCGGGATATCGGGATTAAATTTTCTGATTTCGCGAGTTGCGGTGAGACCATCCATAACGGGCATCTGCATATCCATGAGGATGAGGTCATATTTGTTTTTATTTTCTTTGGTAAGATCAACTGCTATCTGTCCGTTTTCGGCTTCAATAATTTCACAGCCGGAATCTTCAAGAAGCCCTGTGACAATCATGCGGTTCATCTCGACATCTTCAACAAGGAGTATACGCTTGCCTGTAAAGTTAATGTTATCGAGCGGCATCGCCTGGATATTCACGTTTTGAACTATTTTACTGTAGATATCGGAGGGCGGCACCGGTTTCATGATATAGTCGGAAACGCCCGCCGCCTTGACAGACTCGGCAATATCGGACCATTCATATGAACTTATCATGATGATTTTTGAAGAGGGGCAGATTTCACCGATTCGTCTTGCCGCTTCCGATCCGTCCATGCCCGGCATAGACCAGTCGATAAATATGATATCGAAGACGGTTTTTTTCGCAAGCTCAACCGCTGTCTCTCCGTCATGTGCGGTGCAAGGGTTTATGTTATATGTTTTCATGATCTCGGTGAAAAATTCGGTGACGTGTTCGTCATCGTCAACCACCAAAACCTTGATTGACGACGGAGATGTCGCCGCCCCTTGAATCGGGTTGATATGTGACCCCCACACAACGGGAACGGAAAAGGAAAAGATTGAACCGATCCCCTGCGTGCTTTTCACGGTTATGTCGCCGCCCATGAGCTTCACAATCTGTTTGCATATCGAAAGCCCAAGCCCCGAACCCCCGTAGCTTCTTGTGATGGAGTTATCAGCCTGTTCAAAGCTTTTGAAAAGTTTATCCATGTTTTCGGGGGCAATGCCTATGCCGGTGTCGGTGACAGAAACGGTGAGGATATGGTGGTTCGCTTCGTCTGAAACGTCTGCATCAAGCCGCACAGAACCGCCCTCGGGAGTGAACTTCACGGCGTTTGAAATAAGGTTAATAATAACCTGTGACAGACGGAGCTCGTCTGCTATCATTGTTTTGCTGAATTGATAGTGGTAGTCGTATTTGAGGGTGACACCCTTTTCGCGGGCGTTCTGCTTCATCACCGTCATTGCCGTTTCAATCATCTTTGTGAAGTCAAACTCGTTCGGAACAATTGTCAGCTTGCCGCTCTCGATTTTGCTCATATCAAGGACATCGTTAATGAGCGACAAGAGCCTGTGAGCCGCTTCGTCGGTGTTAGTAAGATACTGCTTTATCTTCACCTGATTGTTCGTTTTCAGGGCGAGTGTGGTCATGCCGATAATGGCGTTCATCGGTGTACGGATTTCATGTGACATCCGCGATAAAAATTCACTCTTGGCAACGGATGCCGCCTGTGCCTGATTTGCCGATTCGTTTAAGGCTTTTCGCATATCGTTGAGATGGCTTTCCATAACGCCGAACTCGTCAGTTTCGGTAACCTTTATCTCCGTCTCGGGGGAGTTTATGTCGGCAAAACGATTTACCTTGTCTATAACCCGTTTGAGATATCTCACAAGCAAAAAGCACATCATGAGGATGAGAACCATGCCGGCAACCGGTATGATGATGCCGTAAACAAACCTGTTGTCGGAGAAGGCGGAAAGCTCGTCGGAATCGATCATAACGCCGAGCTGCCAATCAACTGAATCAAGCTTTTTCAGATAAACGGTCTTTTCGATTCCGTCTATATTCACAATTCCTTCGCTTTTTCCGCTGCTGATAAGCCTTGAAAGCTCGGAAAGCTCGGGGTCGTCTGTTATGTAGTCGTCAACTTTTTTTGAATCGTCTATCCAAGCGATAATCTGCCCGTTTTCACCGATCAGAAAAGCTTCGCCGGTGTCGCCGATAGTTATTGATTGAACGCTTTCACGGACATTATCAATCGACACATCCGCCTCGCCCACTCCGCGAAGTTTTCCCGCTTCGTCATAAAATCCCTTTGAAACAGAGAACATATAGACATCGGGGAGGGGATCATAAAACACTGTGGGGGACCAGAGTGCCTCTCCGTTTCCTTCCGCACCGACTCTGTACCAGTTCTGTTCATAAAAGTTTGCCGTTTCGGGCGTTTCGGAGGTTGCAACGTCATAGGAATAGTCGCTTGAGAAGATGGTCTCGCCGTTTTTAATATATGCGTAATACCCCTCGTTGGTGAGTTCGGGGGTGCCCCTTCCCGGTTCATAAAAAATTCCGCACCCGACAACCATATCGTTATTTTCAAGTGCTATGGTGATTAGATCTTCCATGTCCTTGCTTCCGATTTTGTCGTCTGAAACGGCGGCGTAGTCGGCAAGGAAAGAAGCCTTCCTTGAAACGGAGGCGATGTTGCCTGCAAACTGCTTTGAAGCTCCCCCCAGAGCACTCTCAACCTGTAAACTCATCTTTTCGCGGACGGTATCATCCGCTGAAATATATGTATACACGGAAAAAAGCGCCAGCACAATCAATGAAAGCGGTATGATGGAGACAATTATACGAAAATATAGGCTGTGATACCATTTAACGTTATTATTAAACATAAATATCCCAATTTAAAATTATATGTATATAGCTAATTATACCACAGACCGCATTAATTGTCAAGCTTTTTGCCGATAATCGTTTATCATCTCAAGGAGCTTTTCGATCGGCGTTGCAAAGCCCGGTCGGTTTAATATTTTTTGTATTGCACTAAGGCGTTCTTCTTTTAATTCGGCAGCACGTGCGGATTGTTCTTCTTTTGAAAGCAGTTTTTTCTTATTAGCTTCTTCTTTCACAAAATCCGGGTTTTCAAACTGAAAACGAAGCTGCTCTCTGGCATATTCAATGCTTGCCGCACGCTCATTTGACAAGGCTTTTGTCTTGGTAGCAAGCTCTGCCAGACCTTTATTCAATTCATTATATTCATCTTCTGTGAATTTGCCTTCTTTATAAGCCTCATCAAGCCTTTTTCCCATTTCGCCGAAACGCTCGACAAAATCCTTGTCCGATATCGGTGCTTGAAATCTTTGCAATTTCAAAATGCCGCCCATGCCGCTTTCATAAAGGGCTGTCACCGAAGATGTGTCGGGGTCGATATTCTCGGTATTATCGACGGTCGCGACCATAAGCCTGTCATATTTTCCGTTTTCGTCGGGTTTCACGGTTTCATAAAACTCTTCTTTAGCCTCCGCTGTAATCTGTCTTGTGGTATCACGCCCGAAAAGGGTGTTAAAAAGCTCTCGCCCTGTCATGCTTGTAATGTTCATATAAGTACACCTCCGATGTATAAATTCTCTGTTTGGTAATGTCGTACAAAAATTTAAAAACTTAAATAAAAAAATACACGAAAAATTACAAATTTCTCTTTACTTTCGTGCTAAAATATAGTATAATTAATGTGTATAGAAAAATTAAAGGGGATTTTAATGTCAGAAATCACCAATCCGAAATATAAACGAATACTTTTAAAGCTTTCGGGCGAGGCTCTTGCAGGCGAAGCAAAGATGGGTTTCAACTTTGCGGTTGCTGAAAAGATATGCAGGGCGATTAAAAGATGCTCTGATGCCGGCATTCAGGTCGGGATTGTTGTCGGCGGGGGGAATTTCTGGCGGGGACGTTCCTCCGGGAAGATGGACCGCTCGAGAGCCGATCATATCGGGATGCTTGCCACTGCCATGAATGCCCTTGCCGTTGCCGACTGCCTTGAGGGGCTGGGTGCGGAGGTTCGCGTTCAGACGGCAATTGCCATGAACCAAATCGCCGAGCCGTATATCAGACAGCGTGCAATCAGACACTTCCTTAAAAACCGCATTGTCATCTTCGGATGCGGCACGGGAAATCCTTTCTATTCCACCGACTCCGCCGCTGTTTTAAGAGCTGCCGACACCTGTTGCGATATTGTACTTAAAGCGACCCTTGTTGACGGTGTCTATGACAAAGACCCGCATAAATTCGTCGATGCGAAAAGATACGAGAGCCTCACCTTTGACGAGGTTTTATCCAAAAACCTCAGGGTTATCGACTCGTCGGCGGCTTCGATGTGCAGAGAGAATGAAATACCCCTTTTGGTATTCTCCCTCTCCGACCCGGAAAACATATATAAAGCCGCAATGGGTGAAGCTATAGGAACGTTAATAACTGTCTAAATATAAAAATACAGGAGTGATAAAAATGAACGAATATATTAAGTCCGCTGAAGAAAAGATGCAAAAATGCCTTGATGCTCTCGACCACGAATTTTCGACTATCCGTGCAGGGAAGGCTTCGCCGAAGGTGCTTGATAAGCTTCATATCGACTACTACGGCTCGCCCACACCGATTTCACAGGTTGCAACCATCTCCGCAACAGATGCCAGAACCCTCACCATCTCACCGTGGGATGCAACCCAGCTTAAGGCAATTGAAAAGGCTATCCAGGCTTCCGATATAGGCATAAATCCGCAAAACGACGGCAAGGCGATAAGAATGTCCTTCCCGCCGCTCACCGAAGAACGCAGGAAAGAGCTCACCAAGCAGATTGCCAAATACGGCGAAGAGGCTAAGGTAACGGTGCGAAACGTACGCAGAGACTTCATGGAGAAGCTCAAGAAGGCACAAAAGGCTGCTGAAATAACCGAGGACGACCTTAAGGATCTCGAAAAGCTGCTGCAAAAATCCACCGACAAATACACAGCCCTTGTTGATGACGAGGTTAAGGCTAAAGATAAAGAGATACTTTCACTTTGAAAAGTAATAAACCTGTTCACATTGCCTTTATTATGGACGGCAACGGCAGATGGGCAAAAAAACGCAATCTGCCGAGGAATGCCGGGCACAAAAAGGGCGGCGACACCTTTCGCGAGATTGCGAAATATGCCCGCGACTCCGGCATAAAATATATAACCTTCTTCGCCTTTTCAACCGAGAACTGGAAACGCCCCAAGGACGAGGTTGACGCGCTTATGAAGCTTTTTTCGGAATATCTTGACGAGGCTTCAAAACAGGTTGATGAAAAAAGCCGCCTTATATTTTTAGGCGACAAGGACGTTTTCGGCGACGATATGAAGGCGAAGATGACAGGTCTTGAACAAAAGTCGAAGCAGTATGACGCCTGTACCCTTGCCCTTGCCATTAACTACGGCGGCAGAGCCGATATTGTCAGGGCGGCAAGGCGAGCCGGGAAACTTTGCAGAGACAAAGACATCAGACCTGAAGACATAGACGAAAACTTTTTCTCGGGGCTCCTTTACACCTCTGCCATGCCGGATGTTGACCTTTTAATCAGACCCGGCGGCGAACGGCGAATTTCTAACTTCCTTTTGTGGCAGTCCGCCTATGCGGAGATTTACTTCTCCGACAAGCTCTGGCCCGATTTCACCCCTCATGATCTTGACGAAGCAATTGAATATTTCGGGAATCGTGACAGAAGATTCGGTAATACTGCGTAAATACTTTTAGATTGGCATACTATTACTATGTTAGTTAGAATCATCTCATCAATAATCGGAATAATCATCGGAATCACCGTGCTGTTTTTATCGGACACGCTGCTTTTTAACGCTGCAATCTCGGCGATCTGCGTTATCATGAGCTATGAGCTCCTCAACGCGGGCGGCTGTCTTAAATATAAGTTCGCATCGTCGATATGTTTTGCTTTTGCGGTTTTGATGCCCTTCACCGTTGAAACCGAAAACGTTATTCTGCGGTATTTTTTCTGTCTGCTCTGCGTTTTGCTCCTGTTCATATCGCTTCTCAAGCGGCATGAAACGATGGGTATTGAAACGCTTGCATATATGATAACTACAACCATGCTTGCGACACTCTCTATGTGCTGTCTGGTGCTTCTTTTGCATCTCTCCGACGTTCACGGCGTCAGCTATGTTCTGCTCTGCCTTTTGGGGGCTTGGCTGGGCGATTCGGGCGCATATTTTATCGGCTCTAAATTCGGCAAGCATAAACTCTGCCCGAAGATATCGCCGAAAAAGACTGTCGAGGGTGCGATCGGCGGGCTTGTGACGGTCGCCGCCGCCTTCATCATATATTCATATATCTACAAGGCATTCATGGCTCATTTTTACGGCACCGCCGTTGTTGTCCACTTCATTCCGATGATTGCCATGGGGCTTGCCTGCGGCGTGCTCGGAATAATCGGGGACCTTTCTGCTTCGGTGATAAAACGCCAGTTTGATATTAAAGATTTCGGGAAAATCATGCCCGGGCACGGCGGAATTATGGACAGATTCGATTCGGTTATATTCGTCGCACCGTTCATGGCATTAGTTCTTACTGCTTTTAATATATACAGTTAAGTTTCATCAGAAATAATAAAGTCTTCTACAATATCCTGCAAGGTTGACGGAAGCACGGTGTGTTCTATGCAGAGGTCAAAGAGGCGGTTTATTTTTTCCGGTGAAACGGTCACGCTTGAAACGGTTGCTTCTTCGGGTCGGTCGAAAAGATTCGACTCGATTTTTATTCCGTAAACGTCAACCCCCATCTCGATATTTTTTACAACTTTGTATTCGATTTTTCCCATTGCCGCCCTCTCGGAGCGAACAATTTCCATGTCAACTACCATTGGATTTTTACCATCCTTATTTTGTTATTTTTGGAATTTGAGATTCCGTTAATTTGTAATTTCTGTTATTATTATATCGCTTTTTCATGTTTTAAACAATGTACGAAATTCGACAATCTGCAATTTGGGGTTCAGAATTATTCATTTTAGCCCTTTTTTGATGTTGTTTTTGTCGAATTTTTGAATTTAAGTGTCATTTTATGAAATTTTGCATAGTATTATTTAAAAAACAATAATAAAATATGGACGGGGGAACGGTATGCCAGCAGCTCCCAGTTTTACCAATCCTATTAGGCAAAAACAGCTGATTTCGGCGGCAAAAAGCCAAATAAAATATGCATATTGCCCATATTCCGGCGACAGTTTTGCGGCGGCACTCCTCGGCGAAGACGGTGTGATTTACACCGGTGTTTCGGTCGAAAATATAAACCATGCGTCGTCGCTCTGTGCGGAGCACGCTGCCGTTGCAAAGGCTGTGTCAAAGGGATGCAGAAAGTTTTCGGCTATTGCCGTCTGCTCGGGTGCGGGAACACCTGCGATTCCGTGCGGCTCATGCCGTCAGGTTTTGGCTGAATTTTCCCCCGCAATGCAAATCCTTTTACAGGATGAAGCCGGGAAAATCCACTCCTACCCGCTTTCACAGCTTCTTCCGGCGGCTTTTAATGTTAAAGTACCGTAAGCCGCGTTATAAATAAGCCGTGCAAGCTACATGAATTTTTAATATACCAAAAGCTATTGCAATTTTGCTATAACTATGATAAGATGGTATCAACGGTTAAGTTATGGACAGAATAAATATAGCGAGGTATATTAACATGAAGATATCATTTTCAACACTTGCCTGTCCCGAATTTTCTTGGACAGACATATATTCCATGGCAAAGGACTTGGGTTATGACGGCATTGAAGTTCGCGGACTTGGCGATACCATCTATGCCTATGCGGCAAAGCCTTTCACCGAATCCGAAATGCCCAAAACCAAGAAGACTTTGCAACGGCTCGGGCTTGAAATACCCTGCCTTTCCTCTGCCTGCGTTATGAAATATGCCGGACGGCTTGATGAAAACCTTGCGGAAATCCGCGAATATGTTTCGCTTGCAAAGAAGCTCAACACGCCTTTCATACGCGTCCTCGCAGACAAAGAGCCCGCACCGGCAGGCGAGGTTGACGATAACGTTGTAATTGCCTCTCTTAAAGCGGCGGCGAAAATTGCCGAAGAGGCTGATATATATCTGCTTGCTGAAACAAACGGCGTATACTCCGACACAAAAAGGCTTAAAAAGGTTCTTGATGCGGTCGGCTCAAAATGCGTTGCCGCACTCTGGGATATGCACCATCCCTACAGATTCGCGAATGAATCCCCTGTCGAGACTGTCGCGAATTTGGGTTCATATATAAAGTATACGCACGTCAAAGACAGTGTCGCGAGTTCCGACGGGACGATTTCATATAGAATGTGCGGAGAGGGCGACCTGCCGATTGAAGAGATGATGGCGGCACTTTCTTCCATCGGCTATGACGGCTATGTTTCGCTCGAATGGGTTCGTCGATGGAACAGAGACCTTGACGATGCCGGAATTGTATTCCCGCAATATGCGGAATATATGAGCCGGTTCCGCAATAAACACAAGCACCCGCTTCAAGACAACGAAAGAAAGACCGGTAAATATCCCTGGCCCAAAGAGCGGCTCATTAACTACACATTCCCGGATGTACTCGACCGTGTTTGCGAGGCGTTCCCGAACCAATATGCCTTTCGTTACACAGAGCTTGACTACACCAGAACATATCCGCAATTCCGTGATGATGTTGACGCCTTTGCAAGAGGCTTATATGCCGCAGGGGTTCGCCGCGGCTCGCACGTTGCCATCTGGGCTACAAACGTTCCGGCATGGTTTATAACCTTCTGGGCTTCGGTTAAAATCGGTGCTGTGCTCGTAACTGTAAATACTGCATATAAAATTCACGAGGCTGAATATCTTTTCCGTCAGTCCGACACCGACACCATCGTTATGGTTGATTCCTGCAAAGACTGCGACTATATTCAGATTATAAACGAAATTTGCCCCGAGCTTAAAACGTCAAATCCGGGCGAACTTAACGCAAAAAGACTTCCCAAGCTCAAAAATGTTATCACCGTTGATTCGGTTCAGCCGGGATGCTTCACATGGAACGAAACTTTCGCAATGGGCAAGGACGTTTCCCAATCCGAAATTGAGAATATGCGGCGGCAGATCGAGCCTGACGACGTCTGCAATATGCAGTACACCTCCGGCACAACGGGCTTCCCCAAGGGCGTTATGCTCACCCATCGAAACGTTGTGAATAACGGTAAGGCTATCGGCGACTGCCTCGACTTCTCAACCGCAGACAAGCTTCTTATTCAGGTTCCGATGTTCCACTGCTTCGGGATGGTTCTTGCTATGACAGCTTCAATGACACATGGCACTACAATGGTTCCTATCCCGATGTTCTCCCCCAAAAAGGGTTTGGCGGCGATAAATAAAGAAAAAATCACCGCTGTTCACGGTGTTCCGACGATGTTTATCGCGATGCTCGGGCATGAAGACTTCGCTACGACCGACTTTTCACATATGCGTACCGGCATTATGGCGGGCTCGCCCTGCCCTGTGAAGGTCATGGAAGATGTTTTACAGAAGATGAATATGACAGAAATCTGCATAACATACGGTCAGACCGAGGCTTCCCCTGCAATCACCATGTCAAAGACCACCGACTCGATCGAAGCACGTGTTGCGACTGTCGGCGGCGAAAGTTTCGGCGTTGAAGTGGCAATCCGTGACCCCGAAACGAACGAAGATCTTCCCATCGAGACCGACGGCGAACTCTGTGCAAGGGGATATAACATAATGAAGGGCTATTACAAGATGCCCGAGGCAACTGCCGCCGCAATCGACCCCGACGGCTGGCTCCACACAGGCGATCTTGCCCGCAAGACTGCCGACGGTTATTATAAAATAACCGGGCGAATCAAGGATATGATTATTCGCGGCGGCGAAAACATCTACCCCAAAGAGATTGAGGACTTCCTCTACACCCACCCGAAGGTGAAGGACGTTCAGGTTATCGGCGTTGCCGACAAGACGTATGGCGAGGAAATCTGTGCAGTTATCATCCCGAAAGAGGGCGAAAATGTAACCGAAGAAGAAATCAAAGATTTCGTCAAAGCCTCCATGGCAAAGCACAAAATCCCCCGCTATGTTGACTTCACCGACGCCTTCCCGATGAACGCCGCAGGGAAGATATTAAAGTATAAAATGAGAGAAGACCACGCAAGACCGTAAGGACGCTGGGAGGGAACTCTTTGAAAAGAGTTCCCCCCAGACCCCCCTCAGAAACTTTATTGCCGCTCTTGCTCTTTCAGCTTTGAAGGCGCTCTGCGTGGAATTGCATAACAAAAGCCGTCGAGATTTTCGACGGCTTTTTATGTATTCTACAAATTGTATTTATCTATCCGATTTTTTGCTTCGTCATAAACTTCGTTATCGGCACGTGCAGAGATGATTATTACCTTCATCTCCCGGTCGATTCTGATAAGTTTATACACAACCCTTATGCCGAGTTTTTTGAATTTGAGTTTCAAGCACCCTGTAAGGTTTATCCCGCCTTTATTTCCAAGCGGCTCACCATATCCGCCCTCTGACCTTGGCAACGGATTTTGGCGTGCTTTTCTAATAGTTTTAACGATTTGAGGTTTTACAGAGCCGTCCAGTTTCGCGAGTTCGCGTTTTGCTTCATCTGTATAGTCGATATCCCAGATCATATCAGCTCATCTTCCTCTGCATTTTCTATGTCTTCCTCTGTAATACCGAGTTCTAACATAAGATCTTCTTCGCTGATACAGTGTTTCTCTAACTCTTCCCAACTGCCGTATTTTGCTAACTGAGCTTCGACAAGCTTTATCAGCTCCTCGTCCTCACGTTCCTCATCCGTAAGCGTTTCATCAATTGGGAAAAAGGTTACAATCTTAGCCGCGAACTCGTTGAATTTCTCGTCCGGCATAAGGTCAATCATATATTTAACGTTCTCTTTTGTCATATCAATCACCCCTCTTTACCATTATACCACAAACAACCCCATTTAGTCAACATTTAATGGCATATATACATTTCTTGCCTACTTCGGCGGTATCTCTTCAATGTGGAAAGATTACCTCGGCAAGCCCGCGGGGGCTCCCCGCTATTCGTATCGCAGTGCATCTATCGGGTCGAGTTTTGCGGCTTTGTTTGCCGGGTAGTAGCCGAAGAAGACGCCGATTGCCATCGAAAAGCCTACCGAGATTGCTATTGCTCCTGCGGATGGGTTTGACCTCAACGTTATGCCGCCGAGCTGATCTGCAAGGACAAGCATCATTATCTCGCCTGTGGCTATCGCCAAAATTACGCCGAGGATAACCCCGATTATTCCGCCGATGGTGCAAAGAATCACCGACTCGACAATAAACTGGAAGCGTATTGCCGTGTTGGGCGCACCGAGAGCTTTTCTCACGCCGATCTCCCTTGTTCGCTCCGTCACCGACACAAGCATGATGTTCATAACCCCGATGCCGCCGACAAGGAGCGATACTCCCGCGATCATTCCCAGAATGAAGCCGACAAGCGAAAGTGCCGAGTTGATAGTTGCAAGGTCGTCTTCCATGGTATAGGTCGTAACCTGATAAGCATCGTTGTTTTTATAAAATCCGTTATTGAAAAACTCGACTATATCTGCCGACAGTTCCGAAACGGAAACGCCCTGTGCTCCGATAAGGTTGAAGTACTGATAATAACCCTCGTTGGGGTCGCCACCTGTGAGACGGCGGGCGGTCGCAATCGGAATGTCGCACTCGTATGTACGGGAGAAAAGCCCGCTCATCATCCCCGCTTCATATTCATAGACACCGACAACGGTAAAGTCCATGATGTTTGTGGAAGCCTGCCAGCCTTGGTTTATATTCACCGTGACAACCTGCCCCAAAGCTGCCCTTGAGCTTCCGAACATTGTTTCGGCAAGGTCGGAAGGGATATTGATGACATATCGCATCTTCGCGTTATCTTCGTCTGAAATAAGTCTGCCTTCTAAGAGATCTGTAAGCCCTGCTTCAAGACCTTCTGTAGTCTGCCCGGTGAGGCTCACCGCAAAATCGTCATCGTTATTCACGTCGTTATTGATCGTGCCTCTCCCTGCGGAGGTCGTCACCCAAACAGATTCGATTTCGTCGCCGAAACGCTCCTTCATACGCTCAATCATTGTGTCGGAGATGAGGTCGGACTGGTTCATCCACATCTGTTCACGCGTGGAGTTGGGCTTGCTTTGAAGCATAACCTGAACGAGGTTTGTGACGCCGAGGTCATCGATAGTTCCGGTGAAGGTATTCTGAATCATTGTGCCGAGGGTTGTTATAAGAATAACGGCGGAAATACCGATAATGATACCGAGCATGGTGAGGAAGGAACGCATTTTGTTGCTCTTTATGCCGTTGAAAGCAACTGCGATATTTTCAATTAGGTTCATGATTTCACCACCGCCTCATCTGACGTTATATATCCGTCGGCAAGGGTAATAATCCGCTCCGTCTCCGCCGCAAGTTCGGGGTTGTGGGTTATGAGGATTATCGTTTTGCCCTGCTCGTTATGAAGCTTGTGGAAAAGGTCCATAACCATACGCCCGGTCTTTGTGTCCAGAGCACCTGTCGGTTCGTCTGCAAGGATTATTGCGGGATTATTGATCATAGCCCTTGCAATCGCAACCCTCTGCTTTTGACCGCCCGAAAGTTCGTTGGGCATATGTTTTAAGCGATCGCTCATATCGACCATGTCAAGCATAGCCTTAGCCCGCTCGGTACGCTCTTTTTGCGAAACCCCTGCATACATCATCGGAAGTTCGACATTTTTAAGAGCGGAGGTTCTTGAGATAAGGTTAAAGGTCTGAAACACGAAGCCGATCTTCTTGTTTCTTATTTCGGAAAGCGTTTTGTCCTCTGTTTTTGCCACATCAAGCCCGTCTAAGACATAGCTTCCGCCTGTGGGGCGATCGAGAGCCCCGATAAGGTTCATGAGCGTTGATTTGCCCGAACCCGACTGCCCGACTACCGACAGAAACTGTCCCTCGGGCACATCAAAGGAAAGCCCGTGGAGAATTTCAAGTTCGTTCGGTGTTCCCACGTAAAACGACTTGTAAATATTCTCCATATGAATTATCATTTTATCCATCAAAGTCTCCCCCTTACATCGGAGGAGGACCGCCGGCGCCGGGTGATGCAGGTCCGTAGCCGCCTTGAACTGCAACATCAAAGTTGCTGTTAGTGCCGAAATTCATGCCGCCTTGATTAACTGTAACAGTCTGCCCGTCGGTGAGGTTTTGGGGACGGGTGAGAAGTTTTGAGCCGTCGTCGATTTCGCCCGCCGTCACAGGGGTAACTTCAATATAGAAGGCTGTCTCCATGCCGGTGGTTACATATACCTTCTTAGCTGTATATACGCCGCCTTCGCCGCTGCCTGTCGCCGCATAAACGTAGCTGCCGCCATCATCGGAAAGGATAAGGTCGGAGGAAACGGAAAGGATATTTTTCTTCTCTTCGGTGATGATATTAATTCTTGCCGTCATGCCGATTAAAAGGGCTGTGTCGCGGGAGGTTACGGCAACGGTCGCTTCAAAGGAGCCCATCCCCGCATCGTCGCCTGTCGCGGCTTTTGAAGCGGCGGGAGCAACCTTTCTGATAACGCCGTCATAGGTCAAATCTGTCATGGCGTTGGGAACGATTTCACATTTCATATCGGGGGTGATATTCACGACGTCATATTCGCTCACGCCGACCTTAATAAGAAGGTCGGAAGTATCTTCGATAACGAAAAGCACGCCTGTGGGGGCGATGCCCTCCATCACGTTTTCATATGTCACGGTTCCGTCAACAGGCGCTGTTATTGTCGCCTCTTCAAGCTGGTCATAAAGGTTTTGGAGTGCAACCTGTGCGGAGGTGTTGTCGGAGCGATCACGAGCCCTCTGTGCTTGGGTTTTGAGGGTGTCGAGATTATCCAGCACCGTTGTCACGGTGAGATCATAGCTGTTTTTAGCCTTGTTATACGCGATCTGTGCGTTTTCAAGGTTTTCTTCAAGGGTTTCAATGGTGTCGGTGTTGCCGGTGAGGGTCGCATCGTACTGCATCTGTGCGGACTCAAGCTGACGCTCTGCAGATTCAAGTGCGGTCTCTGCTTGATCAACTGCATTTTCATTTGCCTTGTCTAAACTTTCCTTGGCATCTTCATACGCTTCGGTCGCCGCTTCGAGTGCATCTTCGGCGGTGGTTATATCATAGAGTGCAATATAATTTTGCCATGCCGCCTTTTTGTTGGTCATGTCAGCTTGAAAGTCTGCAAGGGTCGTTCCCTCGGGCATCGGTAAGGAGGTTGCGTTAGCATAGGATTCATATACCGACTTTGCGTGGAGATAATCGCTGTATGCTGTCGCGATTATTACTTCTGCCTCATGGCTTCTTGCAATATCTCTGTTTTCCTTCGCTGTGTCATATGCATCGGAAAGCTGTTTTATGCTGAAATAGTCTTCGTTCTTTTGGTTGTCTACAGCCTTGTCATATGCCTTCCTCGCATTAGCAAGCCCTGTTTTTGCCGCCGCCAAAGAAAGCTCTGCGGAGCGAAGCTGGGTATCTTTGTCTGTTCCCTGACGTTCCCGGGCGTCATCATACGACTTCTGTGCCGCTTCAAGGGCGTTTTCGGCATTATCGAGAGCGTTCTGGGCAGATATAATCTGTGTGTTATCGCCGTTTTCATAATCCGCCAAGGCGTCGTTATATGCCTTTTCCGCATCGGTTATGTTATAATCAGTGTTTTGGTCGGAAGTCTTCATCGCCGCTTCCTGCTCGGATATCTTCTGTTCGAGCGTTTCGGTGTCGATGGTGCAGAGGATATCTCCTTTTTTCACCACGTCACCGACAGAAACATTAACCGATTCAATCGGATAGATAAGGTCGGAATATATTTTATTGATATCGCTTGATTCGATTGTGCCTGATGCCGTTATGTAGTTTTGGAGGTCTTGGCGATGCAGTTCCTCGATTGTCGAACCGCCCAGTGACGCCATAGCCTGCATTGCGTTATTAACGTTCACTGCAATGCAAACGCCTGAACCGATTACAGCTGCACATATGAGCGGAATGATGATATACCTTTTTTTCATGTTTTTTAATCTCCGAATAATAGTTTACTTTTATAATATAACACATCAATTTGTGTAACAGGTGAAAGTATAATGAAAATTTATAATATATGGCGTATAACAAGCCAAATTATGTAAAAATGCCCGCACATTTTTAATGTACGGGCAATGCTTAATCATCAAATAGTCCGCCATAGCTATCTTTATGTTCGTCCTCGTCGGCGATTTCGTCAAAAAGTCCTCCATAGCTTGTACCCATTGACTGCGGCTCTGTGTCTGCCGCCGCTCGATCTTCTTCGACAATGTCGTCAAAAAGCCCTCCGAAGTTTGAAGATTGTGTTTGAGGCTCTTCCTCTGTTTCCGGTTCTTCTTCTGTTTCCGGTTCTTCTGTTTCTTCTATTTCCTCTATAATCTCTTCAACTGTTTCTGTTTCCGTTTCTGTTTCTTCTATGGGGTCGTCATCAAACAGACTTCCGTAATTATTTACAGGAGCTTGCTCTTCTTCAATCGGATCATCATCAAACAGACCGCCGAAGTTATTTACAGGAGCTTGCTCTTCTTCGACAGGTTCATCGTCAAACAAGCTTCCGAAGTTATTGGGGGCTTGTCCCCCTATTGGTTCTTCTTCGACAACCTGCTTTGTAATGGCTTTCGGTGCGGCTTTTCTTATAGCCGATGTGTCGCGGACTTTAAAGCTCTTTATAACGGTGTTGAGCTCACCGACATGACCTGTCATCTCGGAAGCAGACGCCGCCGCCTCTTCGGCTGTCGCCGCGTTTTCACGAACGATTGCCGAAAGGTTGCTTATTTGATATGTTATATCGCCGATTGAACGGCTTTGTTTTTCGGAATCTGTTTTAAGCCTTGTGATATATTCAATGTTCTCTTCGGATATGTTTGAAACCGCTTTGAGGGAGCTGTTTACCGTTCTTACTATCTGGTTGCCTTCGCGGACAGACCGCAGAGACGATTCAATCAGCGATGCGGTGGATTTTGCCGCTTCTGCCGATTTCATTGCAAGATTTCCCACTTCATCCGCAACAACCGAAAATCCCATCCCGGCATCACCGGCACGTGCCGCTTCTATAGAGGCGTTGAGAGCTAAGATATTTGTCTGGAACGCAATATCTTCGATTACCTGAATTACCTTTGATATATCCTTTGACCGCTCGTCGATATCCCGCATTGCCCCGACCATGCGACGCATAGCCTTGTCTGCCGCCGTCGTGAGTTTTTCGGTCTCCGCAACCTTGGAAAGGGTTCCCTCGGCAGCACGAACGTTGTCGTTGGCAGCCTCTTCAACCTTGTCTATGTTTTCCGAAATAGCTTCGATTGTTCTCGCTTGATCGGAAGCACCTCTTGCAAGGCGTTTTGAAACTTGGTCGATCTCTTTTGCTTCGGCTGAAACTCCGTCTGTCGCCTCTTGGATGGTTCCGAACGAGAGGGAAACGGCATTGATCATCCCTTCGAGGGCAAGGTTCATTCTGTCTTGGTCTGAACGTATCGTTATCTTTGAGGTGTAAT
This sequence comes from Ruminococcus sp., assembly GCA_031262225.1. Classification (GTDB taxonomy): domain Bacteria; phylum Bacillota; class Clostridia; order Oscillospirales; family Ruminococcaceae; genus JAISGY01. The sequence goes on from JAISIC010000058.1 coordinate 35,730, forward strand.
CATTCTCTGCGATTGTCGCAAGGACACCGGATTGTTTCTTAATATCTTCGGATATATCGAGCACCGCATCGGCAAGAAGGCTCATTTCACCCTCGAAGTCGCCCTCGACGGTTATGTTCATATCACCCTGTGCGAGCTTTACAGCCGCTTCGGTTACGTCTGAAATCGGTTTTGCAATAAGTTTATTGATCGTTAAATATGTATATACACCGACGCCGCCCCCGCCAAGCACGAGCATGAGTATTGCCATGAAGATTCTGACACCGAGCGAGCTTCCCGCAAATATAAAACCCTGCACGATTATAACAACAATTGCTATCCCGACCGCTATCAATATCTTTTTTGACAAAGAGAGACTTAGTTTACTCATTTTTCATATACTTCCAAGATTAATATGGGAATATGAAGCGATATCTTGTTAAATACGATTATAACAGAAAAATAATAAAAAGTCAAGTGAAAATTTATATACTATTTCAAATTCTTTTTGCCGATAACAATTCCTGCTTGGGTGATATCAATGAAGGCATAGGTCGGAATATGGCTGTCGCGGGGTCGGGCACAGCTGCCCGGATTGACGATATGAACGCCGTCGTCATAGGCATAATAAAACCTGTGTGTATGCCCGAAACAGGCGACATTGCAATTATTTTGCAACGCAACATTCCTAAGAATTTCCGTTCCGCTGTATACCCTTTGTCTGTTGCCGTGACAGGCGAATATTCGTGCCCCCTCTGTATCAATAATAAGAGAAAGCGGTGCAGCCGGTACATAATCGTTGTTGCCTCGGATATATCTTATATCTTTGGTTGGGTTTCGTGCTATTAACGCACTTACCTCGGGTTCGGTGTCGCCCAGATGCAAAAAAATCTCTGCTTCCGGCTCGTTTTTGATGATTTTTTCCAAATTATGCAGATTTCCGTGGCTGTCCGACATGATTATTATCCGCACGAAAAATGCCCCTCTCGCATATAATAGTAACATAAAACATAATCTGTAAAGGTGAATAATATGCCAAATCAAAATTTTAACGGAAAAAACTTCGATCAGTTAATCGGGATCCTGGCTTCAAAGGCGGGTGTTCCCAAAGAACAGCTTGCCGCAGATGTTCGTGCGGGGAAGCTTGATTCGGCAATCGCCAACATGAACCCTGCCCAGAAGGACAAATTCAACCGCATTGTCAATAACCCGGCACTTGCACAGATGTTTATTTCAAATCCCCAAGCCCAAGAGCTTTATAAAAAATTCATGGGGTAATTTCAATGGAACAAGTGGAAAATACAAACACCGAAGACCTGTCAGGCTTTGAAGAAATATTAGAAGGTATTGATCTCGACAAGCTTTTATCGCTCATGGAGATGTTACAGTCGCCCATTGAAGATAAAAATATCCGTTTTTTAGAGGCTTTGGGACCGCTTTTATCGGAAGAACGTGCCCCGAAGATCAAAAAGGCGGTCAAGGTTATGAAGATGTATGATATATATCAAGCCCTTAAAGACAGCGGAATGCTGGCGGGATTATCTGAAATGATATAGGCTGAAATGATATAAGGAGGCACTATGATTACAGCGGATATAGAGCGGGCAATGAATCGGGTTAAAAACAGAAATAATCTCTTTGCATCGATGGCTCGTACTGCGAATGAATACTACAAATCGGAAGCGACACTCACCTTCGGTGAGCCGCCTGTCGTGAAAGCAGAACCCGTACATACGGAAGCTAAAACCGAAACAACGCTCCCCAACCAGACCAAAAACCTTGTGATAAATGAATTTGAGATACGCCCCGAACGCCCTGCGGCGAAGAAACCCGCCCGCAGAAATAATTTAGGGTTCACGCTTTCGCCGATTATATCTGTTGGTCGTCCTAATAGAAAATAAGCGGGGGTAGTCTCTATGAGCGGATTTTTGGCGGCAAGGGAGAGGTGCTATAACATGGAGAAACGTTTGAAATACTACCGCGATATCGGCGGCGGTGTCACAGCGGTTATCCCCGAGCCGACCTTTGAGGCTGTACATAACGAGAAAAATCCTCCGAAAAACCCGTCGCAAAAGATAACAAACCTTTTCGGCATACCTCTCACCGCCGACAACTGCCTTATTATCGCACTGATTTTGATTCTTATGAAGGAAAAAGCGGACATGAAGCTAATCATCGCCCTGCTCTTCCTCTTGTTATGATTAGTATGACTTAATATGCCTTAGCCCAGTATACCATGTGCTTTGCGGGCTTGCCGCAACATACACAAACGTCACCATCGGAAATATCTTTATCAAACGGGATGCAGCGTGAGCGAACTCCCGTTTTTTCTGTAACGCCGTCTTCGCAAGCCTCGTCTCCGCACCATGCGGCTAAGAACAGACCGTCGGCGGTTTCAAGCTTTTTATTTATCTCATCTAAAGTCTTCACGTTTGAAGTTCTGTTTTCTCGGTTTTCGAGTGCATTTTTATATAATATGGCATTGACATTTTCAAGAGCTTCCTTAACAGTTTCGGCTATGCCGTCAAGGCTTTCGGAGTTCTTGCCGCCTGTGCGGAGTGCAAGTACGCATTTATTATCTGCAATATCTCTGGGACCGAGTTCGATACGGACGGGAACACCTTTCATCTCATATTCGGCGAACTTCCAGCCCGGGGAATTATCGGAATCGTCAAGCTTCACCCTTATTCCTGCGGCTTTGAGAGCTTCATAGACTTCGCTCGCCTTATCCAAAACGCCCTCTTTTTGCTGTTGGATAGGAATGATAACAACCTGAATCGGGGCAACTGCGGGAGGGAGGACAAGCCCGTTGTCGTCCCCGTGTGTCATGATTATACCGCCGATAAGGCGTGTTGAAACGCCCCAGCTTGTCTGATGCGGATATGAAAGCTTGTTGTCTCGCCCTGTGTACTGAATATCGAAAGCCTTTGCGAAGCCGTCCCCGAAATAGTGTGAAGTGCCTGCCTGCAAAGCCTTGCCGTCGTGCATTAATGCTTCGATTGCATAGGTTGAAACTGCACCCGCAAACTTGTCGGACTCGGTTTTTTGCCCCTTGATTACCGGCATTGCCAGATATTTTTCGGCAAATTCGGCATAAACATCGAGCATCTGACGAGTTTCGGCTTCTGCCTGCTCGCAAGTCTCGTGAATGGTGTGACCTTCCTGCCACAAAAATTCTCTTGAGCGTAAAAACGGGCGGGTGGTTTTCTCCCATCTCACAACGCTGACCCATTGGTTATAGAGCTTGGGAAGGTCTCTGTAGCTATGGATTATGTTTTTATAGTGTTCGCAAAAAAGCGTTTCGGAGGTCGGGCGGACGCAGAGCTTTTCTTCAAGTTTTTCAGAACCGCCGTGAGTAACCCATGCGACTTCGGGAGCAAACCCTGCAACATGATCCTTCTCTTTTTGAAGCAGACTTTCGGGGATAAACATAGGCATACAAACGTTTTCATGCCCGCAAGCCTTGAACATACCGTCCAAAATTCGGGTCATGTTCTCCCATATCGCATAGCCATACGGACGAATGACCATACAGCCTTTGACAGATGTATAGGCGATGAGCTCTGCCTTCATGACAATGTCTGTATACCACTTCGCAAAATCAACGTTTCGCGCGGTTATTGCTTCGTTTTTCATATGTTTTTTTCCTCTTTATAATAGTATTTTTGAGTTTAGGAGCCGGCTTTTTCTGAGTTTTCGGTTTTGGAGGTCGTTCATCAAGCTTTTTATATAGTGTAAAGACATTCCCCACAACCTGAATCACTTCTGATGCCGATGCGACAGAAAGCGCTAAAGCCGCTTCCCCTGCCGTCACAGGTGAAGTTTCAAGCACACGCCCTTTGACTATTTCGCGGTTATTAAAGGCGTTTTTCGCCTCAATTTCGGTTTCGGGCAAAACTCCGTTTTTCCCGATATGGATTATCGCCTTTTCGGTTTGAGCCAGACTTCTCAGTTCCGCTCGTTTTTTAGATGTCAGCATTAATTTCCCTCTAAGTATTCTTTCAGCTTCTCTAAAGCTTTTTTTCGGTGTGAAATTTTATTCTTTTCTTCGTCTGTCATTTCCGCGAAGGTTTTTCCGTTGTATTCAAAAATCGAATCATATCCAAAGCCATTCACTCCGCGATTCTCACGGGTAATAACGCCGTCAATCCTGCCGCTGAAAAAATGCACATTATCGTCGATATAACAGATAACCGTTTCAAAATAAGCAGAACGATCTTCTACACCATCTAAGAGCCTTAAAACCTTTTCACGTCTGTGCCCCGGCTCTGCATATCTTGCGGAATTAACGCCCGGTTCACCGCCTAAGGCTTTTATAAATAAACCCGAATCATCTGCGAAAACAGGCTCACTTCCGTTATATACGGCATTTGCTTTAATAAAAGCATTATCTTTGAGATTTATGCCTGTTTCTTCCGGATCGCTTACGACGCCGACGTCGGAAAGCGATTTTATGTTTACGCCTAAAATCTCTCTTATCTCGCGTAACTTCCCGGGATTATTCGTTGCTGCTATCATCAAATAAACCTTTCGCAAATGCTTCGGGGTCGAATATATCCAGGTCTTCTATCTTTTCTCCCGTGCCTATGAGCTTTACGGGGATTTTAAGATCGGCGACTATCGGAATGACAATTCCGCCCTTTGCGGTGCCGTCAAGCTTGGTGAGGACTATGCCTGTCACACCGCACGCTTCGTTGAAAAGCTTCGCCTGATTCACAGCGTTCTGCCCTGTTGTGGCATCCAAAACAAGGAGCGTTTCCGTATCCGTTCCTGTCTTATCTGCGATAATCCGCCTTATCTTTGAAAGCTCGTCCATCAAATGCTTTTTATTATGCAGTCTGCCGGCGGTGTCGATTATTAAAACATCTGCTTTTCTTGCCTTTGCGGTGTCGAGAGCATCATAAACAACCGACGCAGGGTCAGATCCCTCGGGTCGGCGTATGAGTTCACATTCCGAGCGTTCTGCCCAGACAGCAATCTGGTCTATCGCCGCCGCTCTGAAGGTGTCTGCCGCCGCGATAATAACCTTTTTGCCCTCCGCCTTAAGCTTTGCGGCAAGCTTGCCTATGGTGGTGGTCTTCCCCGCACCGTTCACGCCGATAACGAGGATAATAGCCGGTGAACCGGCAGCCGGTGAACCGTCAAAGTCTATATCTGCTTCACCGCCCGATGATAACATATCGGTGATAATCGCTTTAAGCTCACTCATGAGCGTGTCGGTGGAAGAAAGCTTTGCCTTTTTAAGCTTTGAGACTATAGCAGTGCTCGTTTCAAAACCGAGGTCGGAGGTAATTAAAATCTCCTCAAGCTCATCATAAAAGCTGTCGTCAATCTTTTTACCCTTAATGCCCGAAAGCTTTCCCGCAATGTTTTCGCGGGTCTTTTTGAGGCTTTCCCCTAACTTTTCAAAAATATTCATATAAACTATTATATACTAATTTTTCTGGTTTGTAAAGAGGAAAAGTGAAAAAATGATTGACTAAGCGGCGGCGGTTGTGGTATAATGATAAAAAAGGGGGTTGTTTTTATGACGAGAGAAACAGCAAAACAACAGATAGATATGATGCCCGATAACGCTTTTGAGGTTTATTCGGAAATGTTTGCTCCGTTTGTTGCTTATGTAATAAGGGGTGAAAAACAAAATGCCGAAGGAACAGGTGAGTTACCGAAACAAAAGCTGAACAAAGTTCCTGAAAAGGTAACTTCATTCTCGCAACTCATTGGAACGCTTCCGCAATATAGCCGTGATGAAATCAGAGCTATGCGGTTAGCGGACAAAGAGAAGAGGTTATCGGAATGACGGTTTTGCTTGATACAAACGTCGTATTAGATCTGCTTCAAAAACGTGAGCCATTTTATGAGTGCTCCGCAGAGATAATGCAGCGTATCGAAAAAGCGGAGTTTAATTGTTTTGTTTCGGTAAATTCATTGTCGGATTTTTTCTACCTTTATGCCAAAGAAACGACTATATCGCAGGCAAGATCTGCTCTGGCTTATATTCTTGAAAAAATTGATGTCGGGTCTCTTGACGGTGACGACTGCAAGTCGGCAATGAACCTTCCGATAAAAGATTTTGAAGATGCACTTATAATGCAGTGCGGCTTGAAGTATAAGGTCGATTATGTCATAACCCGCGACTTAAAACTACAGCGAAACGGGGTTGTTAATACCCTATCACCGATAGAGTTTTTATCAATGCTTTAATACATAAAAACCGCCTTTTTACGGGCGGTCTTATTTATGAAATTGTATTCAGCGACCTTCCAAGTGTGGTGTTGAAGGTTGTTTTTTTAATATATGATGCCACACGCCCTGTTTTTTCACTGCTTTTAATCTGTTCGAGGGTATCGCTCATCTCGTCTTTAATCCGCTTTGTGACCTTTTTGTCGTCCTTTGAAATGGCTTCCTTAACGGCTTCGATTTTCAGCTTTATATCTTTAATTTCGGCTGTTTCGGGTGAAGAGCCTTCACCTGCGGCTTGAATCCGTTTCGCGGTTTCGGTTATCTCCGAAAGCAGCTCATCCCTCTGTGACAGCAGGTCGGGGAAGTTATCGACAGGCTCATACACAAGGCGATGAGTTATGTCACGATAACATTCAAACTCAATAAGCCGCTTTTGCAAAAGTTCCAAAAGGTTTTCCATGCTTTTATACCGCCGATTGAATTTGTTGGAAGCTTTCCTTCAAGGTTTCAAAATGGGGAATGAGCGAACGTATCGCGGTGACATCCTTAGTGCGGTTTGCATTCACAAGGGTTGTGCGGTAATAAACATAAAGGTCGCGAAGGTTTGCAGACAGTTCATATTTCATATCAAGGGCATAGCGGAGCTCATCAACGATAGTTTCAACACGTCTGATCGAGTCGTTTGCCTTTATGAAACGCCCTGTTTCCATATATTCAGCCGCTTTTTTACATTCAATCACGCACTTGTCATAAAGCGCTACTAAAATCTCAAGCGGTGTCATGGTCACAGCCGCTGCTGCTTTATATTTTACATACGGATTAGTTGCTGTCATAAGATACCTCTCTTACATCTGATCGGGGGGATTGCGATCGGGGGGCGGGGGGCGGGATACGGGCTGTGGTGTGAGCAATGCTTATGCCGACGCTTGGTCGAACATTCCGGATTGGGCATTGAGCTTTGCAAGCATTGTTTCAAGTGCCGTGAACTGCTTCCAATATCTTGCCGTCTCGGCGTCGTATTTTTCCTGTAATGATTTTATAAGTTCGTCATAATCCTTAAGCTGGTTGCTGATGTCGTTATTTGCGACATACATTGAATCCTTGATGCCGGCTTTTTGTGTGAAATATCCGGGTTTTGACGACGATGTGGATACCATGTTTTCAACGGCGTTATTCATCTTCGTCGCAAGACCCGTCTGGGCATCGGTGAAGAAATCTGCAATCTTATCGCCGTGCTTTGCAATCGCCGCATCAAGCTTTGTTTCGTCAATCTTGAAGACATTTCCGCCGCTGCGGTCTTCGGACAGGCTTATACCCAGATCGAATATCGTCATGCCGCCCGAAACGGAGATCATCGCGTTTGAAAGGTCGTCAAGAGCCCTCATGATGGTGTCGTCGTTATAGAGCAGACCCTTTTTGGCTTCTTTTTCCCAGTTTTCAATCTCGTCGCCGTCAAACTCTGCCTTTTGCTCCTCGGTTAAAGGATCAAAATATGCACCGTTTTTCTTGGGTCTTGCTTCGGTCATGACGGCGTTGAGGTCTTTAACAAGGGTGTTATAGCTGTCAACAAACTTCACAACAAGGTCTTTAACCGCTGTGTTATCCTTTGCAACTTCAACCGTCATAGCATCTGCATCGGTTGCCGCAACAAAGTTATCAAAGCCCTCGACGTTGAAGGTAACGCCGCTCATGGTGAATGAGTTGTTTGCATTCTCATAATAAGCGGAGGCACCCGACGGGTCTGTCACTTCGATGGAAGCGTTTCTGCCCTTGGTGTAAAAATCTGCCGAGGTGGAAAGAACGTTATCAAGATTTGCGTTTTCAAGAACCTTGTCTTTGTCGCCGAAGAAATCGGTCATGAAGGTTACAGCGTCGTCCGATTTCGCCTTATATCCGTCAAGGTTTGATACAAGCTGCCCTGTCTTTGTAAGGCTGAAATATCCGTTTCTGGTGAGGTCGGCAACGGTTATCGCACCGTCTTCGCCTGTGCCTGTTATCTTCTTATCCTCGTCTGCGTTTCCGTTTGAAAGGATAATTTCCTTTAAGACTGTTTTATCTTCGCCCTCGCCGTATGGGTTCATTGCACCGGTCATGACGGGGGTGGTTTTGTTTGTAGCGGCATCATTCGCAACGGTCAGGTCGCCGCCCGTGGAGAGCTGCACTTCGCGTTGTGAGCTTCTTATTTCAAGAGCCCCGGCATCGGTAAGGGTTATCGCAAGCTCGGAGGTCAGTTTTACGGCATCGGTATCATCGCCGACAAACTGGGTTTCGATCTGCTTTTTAATCTCTTTAATGATGTCGTCGTTTTTATATGTCTTGCCGGATTCAAACTTGCTTTCGTCAAGAGATATGTTATATGATTTACCATCGACTGTTATATCGAATTTATATTCTTTGCCGTCCTCAAGCCCGTTTTTAATATCAGCCACAGCACCCTCTGCAAGCGTGCCGCCGACCTTACCGAAGGTGTCATAGGTCAGCTTAACGTCCGATATGCTTGAAGCCCCGCTTGTGATTGTGTCTGTGTTAAAGAGCGAATTTAAGAGATTACCGGAAGATTGCGAGAGGATAACCTCCGAACCTGCACCGGTATCTTCCGCTTCGATTGAAAACTTGCCCGAAAGGGAATTGAAACTTGCCTTCGCTCCGACGTTGCCGTTGTTGATTGCGGTAACTACCGACTGAATGGAACTGTTCCTGTCAAACTCAAAATCTTTGCCGTTGACATTAATGCGGAAGAGGTCGCCTTTAAGCTCTGTCCCGAAATCAATCGTTCCCAGAGTTGAAGAGGTGGTGACAATATTTGTAACGTCGTTGGGGATTCCCGCTTCGGCTTTATATCCGATTTTGAAGCTGTGGTCTATAGGGTCGGAAAAACCCTCTTTGAAGCTTAATTTCCCGTCTGCATATTCAAAAGCATTAAGGGGATCTTTCATGTCGCCGAAAGCGGTGTTCATTGCATCGGCTAAGTTTTGACCTGCGTTATCGCCGCCTGTGAAGGTGACTTCCTTCATGTTGCCGTCAAGGGTTACCTTGAGTGTATACTCGGTGTCGGCTTTCATCTTGGAGGTGTCAAGCTTTATGCCGCCTGTTGAAACGGCAGCGGTTGAGGTGACGGTTGCCGCCTTTGCCGCGGAAGCTTTTGTAACCGAATATGTTCCTGCAAGGGCGGAACTTCCCGCAGATGCCAAAAGTTTTGTATTGGAAGCGACAGCACTCATCTTCTGGAGGTTACCCTTTGTGCGAAGAGAGGTTGCCGATGTAATATCAAGATATTGGCTTTGGAAGTCTTGAAGCTTTGCTATTAAAGCCTGATAGCCTTCCTGCTGCCATGTTAAGGTTTGTTGTGCCTGTTGGCGTTTACGTATTTTAGACAGCGTTTTTGACGCCATCGCTTTAACGAGTTCTTCTGTATCAAGACCGGACATCATGCCCGCCATACGCGTCGTGCTGCTCGGATCTACACTTGAACTTGAAGATGATTCTGCCATAATTAATTCCCCCTATATATTGTCTGTCATACCCTGCTGCCCCTTGAGTTTATCAAGAAGTCCGTCGGGCAGGCGGCTTGCTGTTGCCGCTATGTTAAATTCTGTGGCTTCCGCCGCTTCGGCTCTGATGATTCTGACTGTTTTCGGTGCATCAACGCCGATTCTTACCCTGCCGTCTTTTGTTTCGACAACGGTTATCTTTATGCCGTCGCCTATTAAAATACTTTCGTCCTTTTTGCGGGTTATTACTAACATTTAAGCACCCCCGCTCTCTTCGGGAAACACCCTTGCACGAACCTGATAGTCTGCTGACATTATCACCTGTTTTGCAATAAGTGTGTTAAGATTACATACAACAGGACAGCGAAGATTGACGGTGGTATCAAGATATTTTTCGGGGATTATTGAAAGCACAAACACCGCAACGGCTGTGTCTTCAAATACATCAAGCTCTTCGAGGAGCTGTTCTTCATCCAAAAAATAATCTGCCACAACATCAAAGGGGTTATATACGATGAAACAGGTTCCGGGATTATCAACGCTCTGAAGCCAACAGGGATATATTCCGTCGCCCAGAGGTGCCAAAAGTGTGAAATGATGATCTGTTTCAAACCCCGGAATACCATCCGGAAAGTTCATTATTTTGCTGTCATCAATCTCGACCTGACCGAAATCTCTTGTTTCTATAACCATCTTTTTTTCTCGCTTATATTCTTTATCGTGTATTTTTTCTAAAACTTAAATATTTTTTTACATTTCCTCAGGGGGTACGTAATTGGGGTCTGCGGAACGCGGGAAATAGAGCGGTGAGCCGATATATTCAATCTCAACGCCGGGCATCTGCTTTATAACCACTTCAACAGAATGGGGAACAAAATTCCATTCGGAAGCCGTTTTAATCTCGGTGAAATCGGAGCCGTTCGCTTCAAAGCTGTAGTTTGAGTTTCCGTTGCTCCAGTTTATAACGTTTTTAATCTGTGACGAAGGGGCTTTTTGCATCCGTGAACTCACCGACTCTATGGGTCGGGAAGCCATCGTTGCTCTGATTGGATTTTTAGCTATCTTTGCCACAAGATCGTCCTCCGATAAATTCATATCAACAAATCCGGCTGCCTGGCCGATGTTTGAAACTCCTGTCACCGTTGTCGGGCTGTAAAGTTCGGCAGACGGCGAATACGCCCCGAAATCAAAGCTGTCGTGAACTGAAAAATCATTTATCACCGGCAGCGGTGCGGGTGTGTTATCCGCGGACCGAGGTTTTTGAGCCTGTGAAGCTTCTGCCTGCACCTTTTCAAACTTCCACGGCGTAACCTTAACCTCAATGTCCATAGGAATACGTTTAATCGACAATAAATTCCATTGCTTCATGTTGTTTACCCCCTTAATACGCTAATCAGATAAATTTTATCTCTGTCGGTGGTGTCTCTGAAAACCGGAAAGACTCATCCGGAGTGTCTGCACGGACTCCGTGCTAGATGAAATCAAATATGCTTCGGGGAAGGACGTTTGCACCCATTTTAAGTGTTGCATCATAGGCGGCTTGGACTGCGTAGTATTCGGTGATTTCCTTTTCAATGTCCGAACCCTCGACTGTGTTTTGCCTCTCCCAAAGTGCGAAGCGTGCATCTTCGTTTTTGGAAAGATAATAATCAAGGGAATTGTATCGCACACCGAGCTCTGTTATCGTTGTTCTGATGTTTGTTGCGGCGTCATCTGTTTTGTCGATATATGCTGCAAGCTCTTCAACATGGAGCACATCGCCCTTTGAGGCAACGTGTGCCGCATCAAGGGTGAGTTGAATGAGGTTCTTGCTGTAGCCTTCATCATCCGTCCCGAAGCCTACGATCTCGAAGCCGTGTAAAGCAGTGTCAAACGCGGTGTTCGGGTCAACATTGAGGTCGGCATCAAAATCAATTCCCAAGCCTATATCAAGGAGCACCTGCCCCTGCCCGGGAACGAGAGTATCCGGTGTCTCAACGCCGTCGGCTATCTGTGTTCCGTAATAAAGCCCGTCTGCACCTTTCGTTATCGTGTCCATATCGATTCCGTTATAGCAGACACGCTGGAGCATTTCGCCGTCTCGCTCGACATCTTCAATGGTGAAAGGTGTTTTATCCTGCGACAGCCCGCCGAACATCTGACGATCGTTGAAGTCGGCGTTCATGGCATCCACCATTTCGTGGGCAATCTGACCCAGTTCCGTGCCGACAGCCATCATTCCGACAGAGCCGACTGTTGTGGTCGAACCCTGCACCAAAAGGGGCTTAACTCTTGTCGCGAAAAGGTTTGAGGCAACCTGTGTCAGGCTTTGTTCCGCCGTGGTGAAAAGTTCGTGTGCGGTGCTGATGTTGTCGTCCCATATATCAAGGTCGCGAAGCCCTTTTCTTATTGTCATTGCCTTTTCGGAATTAAGCGGGTTTTCGGACGTCCTTGTATATTGGTTCTGGGTTATTATCCTCGTATAAGCATCGTTCATGTTCTTCATCGTCATGCGGTTATTACGAAGATATAGCCTGTTAATCTGTGATTGGGTTATTCTCATTGCCATATGTCATTACCTCCTACAAGCCTACGCGTCCTGTTCCGTTAATTAACTTATCTAAAGCCTCATCCATCGTTGTTGTCATACGTGCGATGGCGTTATACCATTTTTGATAGTTCATCATGTTGATACCCTCTTCGTCGATGGAAACGCCCATAACCGAATCGCGGATGTCCATGACGGAAAGGAGCATAACCTCCGAAGTGCCGGAGAGTTTGGTTTCATATTGTATACGGTTTCCCAGTTCGTTGCCGTAGTGGGATACAAAATCCTCAAAAGCATAGGTCGAAGCGTTCCCTGCATAGGCGTGCTTGACATTGAATGCACCGAGCATCTTGTTTATCCAACTGTTGTCAAGGGCGGTTGATTCGTCATATCCGTCGGGGTTTGAAATGAACTCGGCATTTTGCTGCCAGAAGTCGGAGACTGCGATTGAACCTGCAACGCCGTCGGGAGCACCCGGTAAACCGGTTTCTGTGTAGGTCAGAAGCACCTGACTGTCGACCCCCGGGAAGCCTGCATAGGCATGGTCTTCGCTGTTATATATCCCGTTTAGGGTGTCTGCGAAGGTCTTTGCAAAGGCGTTTATAAGTCCTCGGAAATATTCGATTCCTTCATAGGCATTTTCGCCGACAGCAGCATATGTACCTTTGCCGTTATAGAGGTCGATAAGCCCTCTTATTGAACCCGATTTAACGCCTGTGACAGCGTCGGTGATGTCGTCAAGCTGATGATTATCCCATTTTTCGGAGACTTTTCTGATGAGCGGATCCATCGAATATCGGTCGAAAGCGGCGGTTATGTCACCATCCCCGCGAAGGAAGTCGTCCTTTGTTTTGCCCATATTATAAAGGAAAGTTTCAAGGTCGTTCCATTCCTGTTGGTTTTTAAGCCCTGAATATTTCCCCGTTGTCGGGTCGAGAGCCCCTGCGTTTAAGACTACAAGCTGCAAGTCGGTGGGGTTAGGATTAGCAAGTTCGTCCCGCTGCTCGTCTGTGAGGTTTTCGGCTGTCGGTATATCGAAGTCGTTGTCGCGGAAAGCTATCTGTGCGTATTGGTTTGTGGAAACGACCATACGCCCTGCTAAGGTTAATGTGAATGAACCGTCATCAAGCTCGTTTACAGATATCTCGCCGTATTCGGACAGGGTATCCGCAAGGCGGTGAAATTCGTCTTTGAGTTCGAGCGGACCGTATTCGCCCTGGACTACATAGTTATTATTTGAAAGCTCTATGTATCCCATGTTTATATATGCGTTTTTAATTGATTCGTTTAGTGACGCAAGCTGGGATAGGGTTGTGTTGACAGTCTTTGCGGCGTGCTGGGCTTCCGATAACGTTTGCGTTGATATATCTGTTACACGCGAATCAAGAGCTCTGATCATATCCGCAACGGAGCGGGCGTTATTCATAACGATGGTTCCGAGCTCACGCCTGTCGGCATTGTCGGAAGAATAGCCCTGAAGCCCCGCCTTAAGCCCTGCCAAAACGCTCATGAACCCTGTGTTTTCCGATTCAAGGTTATCAAGAGCATCTTCAAGCTGTGTGAGGAGCTCGGTTTTCATATTTGAATTTGAATAGTCAGAGGTGTAGTTGCGGAATTTCGTGTCAATAAGGGCATCGCGGACCTGTGCGACACCGATAATTTCAGAACCTCTGCCGGCAAGACCTATAGCAGAGTTATAGCCCAAGTTGTTTTTATTATTGGGAACAGAAGCAAGGTCCACCCTTTGGCGAACATAACCGTCTGTCTCGATATTTGAAAGGTTGTTGCCGGTTATGTCCAAAGCTTTTTGAGCCGCAAGGAGCGCCTCACGCTGAACATATAAACCCATAAATGAACTCGGCATAAAAATCTCCTATGTGCATATGCGTATATGCTACAATAACCCCCGTGTCCTATCCGAATTTACACGCCCTGTGCAAACGCGGATAGGAACTATAGGGGGCGGGCTCGCCCGCTTTTTCGCCGGTCGCCCTTTAATAACTTTTTGGGGATGTCTGCGTGAAATTTTCTAACACGCTTTTTTTACTTAAACGTCATACCTTGAAATCTGCGTTGGTGTTCTTATATCCTGTCCTGACCGTGCCTCGGTCGTTATAGATTTCAAATTCTTTGGTAACTCTGTGTATCCTTTTGAGCCGTTCGTTGCAGGAAACCGCCAAGAGGTCGTTTATTTCGCGGATCTGCTTTATGTGGCTTCTAACCTTCTTCAAAAGCTTTTCATAACGCTCGCGAAGGTAGTCGGGGGCGTTTGCCGCAAGCTCTTCAAAGGTTATTTTTCCGAAAAGCTTTATCCGCTTTTTTTCGAGCACGTCGGTCTGCATTATGAATGCCTGTTCGCTCGAAAGACCTGCCGATATCGCTTCAATGTCGTGAGCATGAAACTGACGAAGTTTCCCCAGTTCATAATCTTCGAGCTTTTCAAAATGTCGGGCATAGCTTTCCAAGAAGGTCAAGCCTTCGTTAAAATCAATTTTCATATTTTAATTATATCATATGCCAAAAGATATTTCAAGGGTCAAAATATCCCTAAAATCGCTTTTGCAACATCGGAAGCGGGAACGCCGTATGAACCGTTTTTGATTTTTTGAGCTATAGCATCGGCTTTGCCGGAATCATCTGCGGCACGTATACCGGATGAAATATCCTTTTTCATTGCGGTAAGCTGTGCTTCAAAGCTGTTGGGCTCTTTAATCTCGACGATATCGGTTTTCTTAACCGTCTCCGACTTTTCGGGGCGTCTTGCCGCCGTCTTGTTATATCCGCTTATGGCATGGTTTATAAATGCCGAAGAAACAGGATTGTTTTGCATAAATCTCATCACCTTTATTAGGGAATTGTTCACTTTTGTCTCTATGTTTCTTTATCGTACAAGGTTTTTAAAACTTAAATTTTTTTTTACTATTTATGATACTTTGAGCCCGAATTTATCATGAACGCCCTGTAAAGCTGTTCTGCTAAGATAACACGCATGAGGGAGTGAGGAAAGGTAAATTTTGAAAAGGACAGTTTTAAGTCCGCTTCTGACAGAATTTCCCTCGAAAGCCCATGCGATGAACCGATTACGAACGAAAGTTCGCTTTTATCCTTAATGTATTCAGCAAGGTCTTCGCTTGACATTGATTTACCGTCTAAAGCCAAGGCGACAGCCTCGCCGGCTATATGCTTTTTTATGCTCACAGCTTCGGCTGACAAAGCCTTTGCGATATCAACTTCGGACGGGTTTTCGGGAAGATAGCTTTCTGACAGCTCGATTATTTCAAATTTACAAAATCTCCCCAGACGTTTGGTATATTCATTCAAGGCGGGTGCAAACTCGCTTTTAAGCTTGCCTATGGATATTATTTTTATCTTCATATATTCAAATAGTTATAAACCACGGCTCACAGACTGCCGGGAGGGTTTTAAGAAAATAGTCTCTGCCGTTTTTATAGCCGGAAGTTGCGGCTAAAAAAGCTTCGGATGCTGTTTCGGGGGTGTTGTTATGTTCGGAAATGTGGGCAAGGATGATGTTTTTCGTACCCGTTTTTAAGAGCAAAGCCGCAAATTCGCCTGACTGTTTGTTTGAAAGGTGCCCCTGTGACCCTGCAACTCGTGCCTTTGTTCTTGCGTCATATGTACCGTATCGGAGCATGACAGGATCATAGTTTGATTCAAGCACTGCCGTGCCGCTTCCGAACGCCTTGCCGAAATCATCGGTTATCACGCCGCTGTCGGTTATAAATGATATAACAGAATCGTCAAAATCGAACCTGAAACCGCAAGGCTCAGCACTGTCATGTGAAGTTTTGATAATCTTAACTTCACCGGTGCATAAAGCACCCGATATCTCAAGTCTATCCGAAAAGCTATGTAAATCTGCTCCCGAAAGGGCGTTTGATATCATTGCAATTGTTCCCCTTGTCCCTATGACAGGGACATTAATCCTTTTGAGCAGAACGCGGAGGGCGGAAACGTGGTCGGTGTGCTCGTGGGTGACAAAAATACCTTTCACGGCTGTCAAGGGGATATCGTTCGCGGCAAGGGCGGCGGTAATCCTTTTTGCGGATGAACCTGCATCAATCAGAAAGCCTTCTGTTTTACTGCCGAGATAATAACAGTTGCCGGAGCTTGAGGAAAAGAGGGGATAAAGTCTCAAAGTATAATCCTTTTTATTTGTAATTATCAATATAATCCATAATCATTTCGCGAATCATAAGCTTGCTCCATTCGCCGTGCTCGATGAAACCTGCAAATGCGATTTCGGGGTTCTCGGCGGGGTAGTAGCCTATGAATGCAGAGCCGGTGTCGTCGGCGGAGGTCATCTGCGGTGTGCCTGTTTTAATTGCCACACCGCCCGGAATATCGGAGAGCAGATAGCTTTTACCGTATTGTTCTTCGGTGGGATATGAATATGCGAAAAAGTTTGCCGCCTTTTCCATACCGCTTTTCACCGACGAAAAGGTGATACCCGATTTATCTTCGATTATTGCCAAAACCTCGGGTTCGGTCTGCGAAAGCTTCGTTCTCAAGTTATAATCCCAAACGCTGTCAAGAAGGTGCGGACGATATCTTACACCGTCGTTTGCAATTGTGCTTGCAAGGACTGCAAGCTGCATGGGGGTGACGTTTGTCTCCGACTGCCCGATTGCCGCCTGAACGACAAGGCCTGCCTGCCAGTCAAGCTTTTTCTGCTCAAAGAGTGCCGGGGAAGCAACCCAGCCTGTCTGTCCGCCCGTTTCAAGTCCTGTCGGTTCGCCGAGCCCGTAAGAAGCGGCATATGAATCAATAAGGTCTATTCCGATATTCCTGCCCACTTCGTAAAAGAAGATATTGCAGGACTTTTCAAGGGCGGTGATAACGTTAATGCGTCCGTGCCAGCCTGTGCAACGCGGCTGATAGTCAGACCAGTATGTGTAGACGTGATTGCAGGTGAGATAGGTTGAAAGGTCGATATAACCCTCGTTTAGAGCGGCGGTTGCCGTCACAGTCTTGAAGGTTGAGCCGGGACGATAAAGCCCGCTTGTCGCCCTGTTATAAAGCGGCAACGACGGGTCGGAACCCAAAGCCGCGTAGGAGGTTTTATAGTCGGCAAGGTTATAGGTCGGGTATGAAGCGGCGGCGAGCACCGCACCTGCGTTGTCGCCCGAAGTGTCGAGCACCACAAATGCCCCTCCGGTGGCTTCGGTGCCCTTCATCTCGATATGGTCTTGACCCTGAAGCCACAAAATATGCTCTTCGAGAGTTTCCTGCACATCACGCTGAAAGGCAATGTTGAAGGTAAGTTTCACCGAATGCCCCGGGACGGCGGGGGTTGTTATCTCGTCTGAAATAACTTCGTTATTATACATGGTGAAGGTTCGCACGCCTTTAACGCCGCGAAGCTCGCTTTCAAGGGCAAGCTCAACGCCGCTCTTGCCGATATTGTCGTTGAGGGCATAGTTCAGATCTGTTTCACGCCCTTTTTCATATTCATCGGTGCTGATCATTCCTGTCGAACCGATAAGATGGGGGGCAACATCTCCGATATTAACAACCCTCACCGCCTCTGCAACAACGTCTGTGCCTTGGAGACGGAAGGACAGTTCCTTGATTTTTGCAACCGCTTCAAGGGGGATATCCTCTGCGAAGGTGTAGGTGTTTTCAAGCGAAAATGAGCGAAGAAGCATTTCATGCCGTATACCGACAATTGTTCTAATTTCGGTCAGGCTGTAACCCTGATCAATCCCGAAAAGCACCCTCATCGCTTCGATACAATCCGAAGCTGTGGCATAGGGCTGGACGTTTATGATCTTTCGCATCTTGGCAATGTCGCTCTCGCGGTCGGCATAAAACTCATAGGGACGGGTTCTTGAAATGGGGAGATTATCAATCCAATCAGCATCGAAAGATTCCAGTATCGCCGCCGTCTCGGCTATAACGGCGTTAGTGGTGTTGTTATCTTCGGGGGTGAAAGCCTTTTCAAAGATAACGTTATATCCGACTTTGTTTGAGATAATCCTCATTCCGTCGGCATCGGTTATCTCGCCTCGGGGGGAGTTTATAACCTGCTCGGCAGTTCTTGTGAGGAGCGCTTCGTCGGCATATGAATCGCCGTCAACAACCTGAATCTTCATAAGTCGAACAACCCCGAGGGCTAACACCGACAGGGTCAGAGCGAAAAACAAAAATGCTCGGACATATTCTGCAAATTTTTTCAGGGTCATTCTCTTGTTATGTCCTCCGACTTTTCTTCAAGGGTGACTTCGCGGACGGGGGAGAGCTTTATTTTAAGGAATTTGACCATATAGAAAACAGGAACTGCGAAAATTGCGGTGAGGATAAATATCGGGAGATACCATGTCAGAAGTATTGTGCTGCTGTCGTCATAGCCCCATATTCTCATATAGAAAAAATAATGAAGGAACAGCAGCAGCCCTGATGCCGCCGCATTTAGGAAGAATACATTCAAGCCGTGGCGGCGAAGGAGAAGCGTGAATAGCACCGATATGAAAAGTGCCGTCCAAAGAAGGAGTATGCCGTAAAAACCGAAGAGATTTCCCATGCAGTTATCAAGCATCAGCCCGCAGACACAGCCGAAAACAGCAGAGCGAACCGGCGTTTCAAATGCCGCAACCGCCGCCGAAAGGGGTATCATGAGAAGCGGAAGACGTCCGCCTGCCGACCACATCAGCGAACTTGCAAGGAAAGCCGCGGCAAGGTAGATTGCCCATCTTGCCAACGCTTTTTTAAGTTCGGTTTTTTCACGTTCATTCCTTGCCATATTTAATCTTTCATCTTTTTCAGCCGTACCCGCACCGTTTTTTCGCTTTAAAGCAATGCTGTAATTGCGGGTGCGGCTGACTATGGGGCGGACGCGTCCGCCTGACCGTTGAATTTTGTAATAACGTAAAGGCTTGAAACCTTTTCGGGGTCGACAAGAAGTTTCACCTCGGCGAACTTTGCAAGCCCGTTGTCCTCGATGGTTACGGCGGTGACAATGCCGATAATCTGCCCGGGGGGATACATCTCCGAACCTTCCGTCTCGATAACATCGCCCACAACGATATCCGCTGCCTTGTCGATATAGTTCATGCGAACTGTGGCGGAATCGACAAGCTTAATGTCACCCTCGATTATGCCGCGAACGAGCGACCTTGAAACACGAACAGAAACCGCCGATTTGGGAGAATAGAGCGTTTGGATGGTCGAAGTAGTTCTTGTGACGGATGTCACAGTGCCGACGAGCCCGTTTTCGGTTACGACAGGGTCGAAAGGGGCGATACCGTCGTCGGTCCCGGAGTCGATTGTGAAGGAGAGATACGGGTCAGCAACCGTCCTTGCAATAACATCGCAGGGGCGTGAGAAGGTTATGTCTTCGTATCGTTCCTTTAAGCCCAAAAGTGCCTGCAGCTCCTCGTTTTCGCGTTTTATGTCGTCGTAATCGGACATTCGCTTATAAAGAGCGTCAAGCTGGGCTTTTAAGGTTTCGTTTTCGAGCTTGTTTTTCTCGGCGTTTGTGAATGCAGATAACCAATCCGAAAAACCGCTTTCAATATCGGTTGAAACCTTTGAAAACGGTGTTGAGGCATATGAGAAAATCGCAGTCAGGTCGAAGCTTCCCTCGTTAATGAGGGAAAACACCATCATGCCGATGATAACGGCACAAAGCCCGATCAGGATTTTGAACTTGCCGGAGGAGAAGAAGTCTTTCATGCTTTACATATTCGTTTGCGGTCCTCGAATTTTCGGTGCTCCGTGGATTCGTTCGTGCTCGGCGGCATGGTCTAAGATTTCATCAAGTGTCATGCCCGGAAATAGATTGTCTCGTCGCCATTCGGTGTAATCGAAATGGTTGTTTCGGATTATACTGATAAAATCTTGAAGCTCGAATGTGTCGAATATTTCCGTTAGATGTGTCATACCAGCTTCAAACAATGCCGTAGTTCGCGTAAGACTTAGTTTTAATATATTGTTCAATTGTTCTTGAGGGTATAGGTTATTCCGCTTCCAATCTGCATAGTTGTTTTTATCGGAATAGTCGAATTTTTCGGTTTGAATAATATATATGAACTCTTGTAGCTCAAGCGTGTCCAAAAATTGCCCGATATGTGCCATACCCTTTTCAACGAGCGGGTGAGTCCATATATTATTCATTTTCATTAAATTCTAAAATCAAAGCTTTAGTATTTCGCATCATCATTAAGCACTTCATGCAGTTTATCAAGTTCTTCGAGGACTTTTCCTGTGCCTGCTGCGACACAGTCCAAAGGGTTTTCGGCTATGTTTACAGGCATTCCCGTTTCCTTGTGAATTAACATATCAAGCCCCTTGATGAGCGCTCCGCCGCCTGCTAAGGTTATGCCTTGGTCGATGATATCTGCGGCAAGCTCGGGAGGGGTTTTTTCAAGCGTCACTTTAATTGCTTCCACAACATGGGCTAAGGGCTCTGCAAGGGCTTCGCGAATCTCTTCGGAAGTGACTGTAATGCTCTCGGGAAGTCCGTTTAAGAGGTTTCTGCCCTTAACTTCCTTTGTCGGCTCGTCTTTGGTCGGATATGCCGAACCGATTGTCATCTTTATATTCTCCGCCGTCGGCTCACCGATAAGCAGATTATATTTTTTCTTAATATAGTTTACAATTGCGGTGTCAAAAGCATCGCCCGCAACACGCACAGAGCGGCTTGTGACAATGCCGCCCAAGGATATAACCGCAACTTCACTCGTTCCGCCGCCGATATCAACTATCATTGAGCCCTGCGGCTCGGAAACGGGCAGACCTGCACCGATTGCCGCCGCCATCGGCTCTTCGATGATATTAACACGCTTTGCACCCGCATTTTCAGCCGCCTCGCGTACAGCCTTTCTTTCAACAGCCGTAACGCCCGACGGAATGCAGATTATAACCCTTGCCTTGATGAAGCGGTTTTTGAGGGCTTTCCTTATGAACTCGGTGAGCATCGTTGTGGTTATCTCAAAATCGGCGATAACACCGTCCTTGAGCGGGCGAACCGCAACAATCGAACCCGGTGTCTTGCCGATAACCTCTTTCGCTTCCTGCCCGACATATTTTGCTCTGTCGGTTTTGGTGTCAACCGCGACAACCGACGGCTCGCGGATTATTATGCCTTTCCCTCTCATATAAACAAGGGTGTTTGCTGTGCCGAGATCAATTCCTATGTCTTTTGTGAACATTGTTTTTCTCCATCTATATAATCTTTTATTTTTCTATATTAATTATAAATCATACCAAAATTATTGTCAATATCAAACTCAAATTGTTATTATTTTTATCCGTTTTGTCAAAATCCATCCTAAAATCCATATAGCCCTCTTGTTATATTTTCCCTGTTATCAAGGGCTATATTCATTTGACGCGGAGTTTCATCATAAAAATCAAACAGAAGCCTGTCGGCATTGACTTCTTTGCCTGCTAAGGACAGTTTTACCGAGTTTAATATCTCGTCGTCCGCTATAGGGAAACGCCTTCCTGTTCGGTCGATAAGATTGCCTTTCATCTTTTGGCGTATTAACATAAGCGGAAACCGCCCGTAGGCGTAAACGGTGAGGATATCGCACTTCATGCGGAGGATATCCTTTTTTGTCGCTTCAATGCCGGCTGTAATGTCGTTTACGCCGAAGTCTGACAGGAATGAAGCCGCTTCGTTATTGATAATATTCAAGCCGAAGCCGGCATGAATTTCCGCATCATACATCAAATGCCCGACGTTTTGTGCGTAAATATCGGTGACACCCTTCGGAAGAGTGAAGTCACCCCATCGGGGCGGGCAGAGCCATATTTTTTTATGTTTTTTATATAATGACGGCGGGACTATAACGTAATCTGCCATAGTCAGAGCTGCTTCTAACTGGTCTTTGGTGCGAACCTTGAAGATAAACTCTTTTGGTTTACGTTTGATTATCCCTTTTTCCGAAGCAATCATTTATATTTCCTGTGTAGTAACCGTCGGTCATGTTTTTTTCATATTTGCCTGTTTTAATTGCGGTGACGGATTTGGTGACATAGTCCGAGCCCTTCATTCTGCCTTCGATTTTAAGGCTGTCAACGCCCATTTTTTCAAGTTCGCGGACATAGGGTGCAAGGTTTTGGTCTTTGAGGGACAAAGCACGGGCATTTGGATTGAAACGTAAACCGTTTGTAAATGGAAGTCTGCAAGCACCTGCACATGAGCCCATATTTGCCGAACGTTTGCCGCCGCCGAAGAACGCAGACATATAACATTGCCCCGAAACGCACATACAGAGTGCCCCGTATACGAAGACTTCCGTTTCGATTCCGTTTTTATGTGCAAAGGCTGTCAGAGCCGCGATTTTGTCTTTCGGAAGCTCTCGGGCTAATACCACACGGCTTATGCCGGCTTTTTTCGCAAATTCAATGCCCTTTTCTGTGTGGATAGTCATTTGCGTTGAAGCGTGCAGATTTTTACCTTTAAGCATCTTCACAACGCCCAAATCTTGAACTATAAAGGCATCGACGGGGATATCGGCTAATGATTTAATTTCGTCTATGTCCGCTTCGTGGATAAGCGTGTTCAGAGCAAGATAGATTTTGACGTTACGTTCGTGACAATAATCAATGGGCAACGTTTCAATAGTAAAATTCTTTGCATAAGCTCGGGCAGAAAACCGCTCTAAACCGACATAGACAGCAGTCGCTCCTGCGTTTATACCCGCTTTGACAGCTTCAAGCGAACCGCCCGGGGACAGTATCTCCATGCTATTCAAGTAACCCTACTATCTCTAACTGCTCGTCGTTTCCGGCTTCCTTGCCATAATCTTTTGAACTCAGCCGCTCAAAAAGCTCTGCCATCTCCGCCGTCTGCCGCATATTGGTCTTTTCAAGCTCTGCAAACTCTGCCTGGAGCTTTCCGAGTTCGGTGTCTTTTTCCCCAAGCCTTTGGCTGTTCTGCTCCATCTCACGCTTTAGGGTCTGGTTTTCTTTGCGGATATTATCAATAGTCCGCCTCAGCTCGGTGTTGCGGGCTTTTAAGAGCTTTTCATTCTCGTTGCGTCTTATCTCCGGCTCTGCCTCTTTGAGATTTCGTTTTAAGCTCTCAACCTCGGCTTCAAGCTTTTCCTTTTCGGATATTGCCGCTTCAAGGCGTTCCTTGCTTGCGTCAAGAGCCGCTTTTGCCGTCTTCGCAGACTCCTGCCTGCCCTTTTCGAGGGCTTCGGCAACCTGTTTTGCGACACTCGCTTCAAGCTTTTTATAACGCTCGTCGGAAGCGGTGCCTGCGTTCTTTTCAAGCTCTGCTGTTTTGATTACAGCCTCGTCGTGCTTGGAACGCATCTTGTCAAGGGCTTTGTGAGCCTCGTCAGCTCTGCCGCGTTCGCGAACCGCCTCGTCAACATACTCCGAAATTTGGGAGCGAAGATTATCGACAACGTGTGTGAGTTTGTCGGCATCGGTCATGATATCAAGCACGGCGAGTACCGCCGCGTTCTGGATGTTGACCTTTAAGTCGGACGAAAACTTGTTTATAAGGGCATCGGTGCGGCGGGCACGGCTTGAAATAAGCTCGGGCGAATCCTCCGACATAAGGTTATAATCCTTGCCGCAGATGGTAACTTTAACTTTGTTCATAAGCTTTTCTCCCAATTTCCAAGCAATATATATTAATTATACATTTTAAATAGGAAAAAAGCAATAGATTTTAAAAAAAAGATGTTGTTTATAGGAAATTTCGCAGAAAATTTAAGATAAAGATTATTTTATGCGACAATAAATGTTGACAAAAGACGTAAATTAATATAAAATGGAATTATGAATTTTTTAACTGTTGAATCGATTAACTCGGCGATAACAAAAAATCCCGAAAGCTTCATCAAACTTTCGGAAGATATTTACAGTGCGAATATCAAGACGGCGGCAAGAAATATCCGTCTTTTCGCCTCTTCAAAGCCGATTGTGCTTATATCGGGACCGTCCGGCTCGGCAAAGACAACTACCGCGAGGAGGCTTAAAGAAAGCCTTATCAAGCACGGAGTTCCGGCTGTCACCGTTTCGATGGACAACTATTTTTACCCGAAGACAGAGGCTTTGCATACGCCGAAAACTGCGACCGGGGAGATTGACTTTGAGTCGCCCTATAGGGTGGATATTCCGCTTTTTACCAAACATATGAAGGCTTTTTATGACTGCAAAGAGGTTGATATGCCGCAGTTTGACTTTTTGACACAGGTTCGCTCAAAGCAGGGTGTATATAAGCGTGAAGAGGGCGGCGTGGTTATCATCGAGGGTATTCACGCGCTCAATCCGCTTGTTGTCGGGGACAGCGACACGGCGTTTTCCCTTTTTGTGAGCATTTCGACCCGGATTTTGCACGGTGTTAATCACCCGACTGCACACCGATCGCTCAATCCCGCGATGATAAGGCTTATGAGACGGCTGTGCAGAGACAGGCGGTTTCGAGGACGTACTGTGACTGAAATCTGGAAGATGTATAGGCTTGTGGCGCTTGGTGAAGAGAACTACATAACGCCGTTTAGAAGCAGGGCAAACCTTGACATAGACACCTTTATGCCATATGAAGCGGCTGTATATAAAAATTTCTTACTGGCAGAGCTTACCGAGATATCAAGAGCCCAGCCTGAAAACGAGGATCTGTCGCTGCTGTCGCAGGTGGTTTCGGAGATAATCTCGCTTGATATTAACGATGTTCCGGAAGATTCGATTGTCAGGGAGTTTATGGGGTAGAAAGTGACGTTGTTTTTCACTTATCCCTATAGTGAGAACCGCATTGTGCTATTTCAAGCCCGCTCTCAGATAAACGAAAAACAAGACGATTTTGCTCGTCAATTCGCTTACTGCAAAATCCGGAAAGATTTCCGGTCAGCATTTCGGGCTTGCCGATACCGTCATAACCGTTTCTTTGGCTGTCTTTTATCAGTTGATTAATACGCTTGAGCGTTTTCTTGTCCTGTGTCTGCCAGTACAGATAGTCCTCCCAAGCCTCATCGCCCATATTAATCGCATTAATCCACCTCAAAAAGCTCGTGCTCTGTGCCTTTTCCTGCGTTAAGGCGTGAAACGGCATCTTCTAAGCGTTTTTGGTTGGCGGTACTGTAAAAAGGGTCAACGGAAATCTCAAACGGTATTCGCTGTTCATTAACAACCTTTGTCACGAACATATTAATTGCAACCGATATATTCATACCGGTAGCCTTACAGAAGTTTTCAAAGCTTGTTTTAAGGTCTTCTTCCATGCGGATATTTACTACTTTTTGTGCCATAATACCATCTCCTATATATACATTATAACACATTTACTACACATTGTCAATACTAATTCATGGTTTAATAAAATTTGCATTGCTCATTTATAGATTCATCCCATCTATGCAGTTATCATAAACAAACGCATTTATCGCATCGTTTATATGTTCTTGATAAAGGCATAAGCTGCCGATCCTACTAACCAGTTTACAAATGCAACCAGTAAGCCAATTGGAAACGCAAAATGTTGTAAAAAAATAAATTCGCCGTTTTTTGCTAAATAATAGCCGTTTCCGAAGATGAGAATGCATACAACATAATGTATAATTAAACCAAACGTGCCCGGGATTTCAAAAATACCTAAAAAGGGGTCGGGATACCAAAAAAGGATAACTCCGAAGATGAGAAGGATAACCCCAAAGACCTTCCATTTAGTTTTAGACGATCCGCTGTACCTACCCATACTTTCTCCTTAAACATGAAGCTCACGCCAAGTAAACTCATTCTCGCGATCTGAATATATACGCCCCTCAAATCGCAGATATGTAAGCTGTGCTTTGACTATCAAGTCGTAGTATTCCCAGCTTACAATTTCGCCGTTTTTGAAGCGATTATACAGATCCGCGTCGGGAGCGAACTCAATGCCGAAACCTGCCGATATGTTGTTTTCCGCGAAAACCTCGGCGATTTTTTGCTCGAGTTCCTCTTGGTTAATTTCTTCTGCGGGAATATTTATTATAATGCCGAAACCAGCTTGATTCTCGTCGTTTGCCATATATTCATCGAAGGTTAAATTGCCCAGATGCCCTGTATGCATATGAATTACGCCCGTCTCTGCCGGGTAATAATAATCCGTGCCCGCAAAAATTTCGTCAAGCAATTCACTGAATTTCTTATGCGCGCTTTCCTGATATTTAACGATTAAATAGTTGTCCATATATTGATAAACGCGTTCGGTGTTGTCCGAATAATAGCCCCAAATTTCCTTTTCGGGGAAGTTTTTACTTGTCATCAGTATCTGTGTTTCGGATACGCCCTGCCCGCCGCCTTGCGGTTTGAGGTAATAGAACTCGTCTTCGGGGTATGTCGAATTCATATACGCAATTATTTCATCGCTTCTGCTGCCGCCGCTGTATTTTCGCGGCGCTAAACCGCCGCTGCCGCCTGTTTCACTGTCAAAAAGCGTAAAACAGCCCGTGAATGTAAGGCAAACCATACCAAGCGCGGCAAGGATCATTCGTTTTTTCAGATGTTTCATAGGGATGTCTCCTGTTAAATAGCTTGATTAATAAATTATCCCCCCTTGATAGGGGGGTAATTTTCTCGAGGCGACGAGACTTGAACTCACGGCCTCTGCGTCCCGAACGCAGCGCTCTACCAAACTGAGCTACGCCTCGAAATGGTGGGACGGGTGCTGCTTCGCAGTCCCCTTTCAAAATTCCCGAATAGTTAATTAGTATTGGTTATTGTGTCGTCATCCATTTTTCAGTCACTTCACTCAAAACGTCTTGCACCCTTGATGTCGGGCGTTCAAGCAGTTTTGATGATTCTTCGGACAGCACTATTATGTGCGGCGGGATGGTTTCTGTCTCTTCTTCTGTCACGATTGAAAAACTCTCCGCAAGATGCTCCAGATATGCCGGGAGGATTATTGTTTCCGCTCTGTCCGGGTCGGGTATTTCTTCTGATTTGCCTTCGCAAAGGTTTGTGCCGTAGCCCGAAAAGAAGTTTCCTGCAAAGGTATCATCGCCTGCTGCCGTCAGGTCGTCAGACAGATAATATACAAAATCGCCCATTCGCCAGCTCGATAAAAGCGGCATCATCATAAGCTCGGGAAGGGTCACTGTCGGCACTTCAAAAAGCTCCGCCAGGCTGTCATACAGCGTTTGGATATCAGACACCGTTTTCACTGCCGGGATTACCAAAACCCTCACGCCTGCTGCATGAAGTGCCGTCAAGTCCTTGGTCGCAATCGGGCTTTGGGTCAGAAGAAGCTCGGGAGATAACGCCTTTATCGCTTCAAAATCAGGATTAGCGGCACTTCCGCAGACCGGGTGGTCGATCATTGCAGTCTCGGGATAATCGCAATACTGTCCCACTCCGACAAGATAGGCCTCAGCTTTTTCCTCATAGATCATCTCAACAAGTGCGGGTGACAAACACACAACACTTTTCGGCACTGCCTCAAAGCTCTCGCCGTAAACTGTAACAACAGGCGCTGCCGCCGTTGTTGTCGTAATTGTGGTCGGTGCTTCTGTTTTCTCCGGCGTTCCGATCGGCTCACAGGCGGTCAGAAATAACGTTATTAACGCTGTAACTATTGCTATAATCTGTTTCATAAAACTTTCCGCATACGGTCGTTATTATATTATAAGGTAGGATGGGTATAAAAATCTTGTTTATTATGTTTCGCAAATGTTAAAAATATGTTAATCAAATAGTTTAATTTAGCCTTGATTTTTTCATAAATTGGTGCTATAATAATTCTATATATCCATAAAAGATGGGAAATTTAACTATGTATAATTATATCAGTGCCGAAGCACTTGAAGAACGCGTCAGAGCCGAATTACAAAGGCAGTTTTCGGTTACTCCGCTTGAGGCTTCCGACAGACAGATTTACAAGGCTTGCTCCCTTGTCGTGATTGCGATACTCAGGGATAAGCGTCATAAATACAGCACAAAGATGCACTCCGAGGGACGTAAAGAGGTTTACTATCTTTCGATGGAGTTTTTGATGGGGCGTTCCCTCAAAACCTCTCTATATAACCTCGGATTAAACACACAGATGGAAGAAATCTTCAAGAAATGGAACGTTCCGACCGAGAGGATTTTCGATAACGAGCCTGATGCGGGCTTAGGAAACGGCGGCCTTGGCAGGCTTGCCGCCTGTTATCTTGACGGGCTTGCAACCGACGGATATTCCGCGACCGGCTATTCTATCCTTTATGAATACGGTTTATTCAAGCAGTCTTTGCAGGACGGCTGGCAGAACGAATCCCCCGACAACTGGCTTCCGGGCGGCGAATCTTGGCTTGTTAAAAAGCCCGATTTGACAATACCCGTTCATTTTGACGGCGAGATTGAAGAAAGCTGGGAGGATGGTTTTCACGTTGTTAAGCACAAAAACTACAGTATCGTGAACGCTGTGCCCTCCGATATGTATGTTTCCGGCTATGACACCGATGCGGTTTCGGTTTTAAGACTTTGGACGGCTTCTGCACCGTCCTTTGACATGGCAAGCTTCAACAGCGGCGACTACGCCTCGGCATTATCGCAAAACACCGTGGCACAGGCGATATCTAAAGTTTTATATCCTAACGACAACCATTCCGAGGGCATTTCGCTTCGCCTTCGTCAGCAATATTTCCTCTGTGCGGCTTCGATCGGGGATATTGTAAATCAACATATGAACGTATACGGGACGCTTGAAAATTTCCACGAGAAGGTGGCAATCCATATAAACGACACCCACCCGACCCTTGCGATCCCCGAGCTTATGAGGGCTCTGCTTGACGACTGCGGATATTCATGGACAAAGGCTTGGCATATTGTCACAAACACCTTTGCATACACCAACCACACCGTCATGGCGGAAGCTCTTGAAAAGTGGGACTGTGCTCTTATGCGGCGGATTCTGCCCCGGATTTTCACCATTATCGTTGAGATTAACGACAGATACTGTGCCGACCTGATGGAGCGTTATAACGACTCGGGCAAGGTAACACGTATGTCGATTATCCAGGATAACCGCGTTCATATGGCAAAGCTCTGCGTTTATGCTTCGCATTCTGTCAACGGTGTTTCAAAACTTCATTCCGAGATAATTAAATATGACGTGTTCAAGAATGAATTTTCAGACACGCCCTATAAATTCAAGAACGTCACCAATGGTATTGCATACCGCAGATGGCTTCTCCAAAGCAATCCCGGGCTCACAGACCTTCTCGAAGAGTGCATAGGCGGGGGATTTAAGAAGAACGCGAATGAGCTTTATAACTTTGTTAAGTTTGAAAACGACAGCTCTGTGCTTGAACGCCTCGCCCTTGTTAAGAAGGTTAATAAAGAGCGGTTTGCGAGATTCGTCAAGAAGCAATACGACATTTCCCTCAACATTGATTCTATCTTTGATGTTCAGGTTAAGAGGCTTCACGAATATAAGCGTCAGCACCTTAATGTCATGAACATTTTGGCGGAATATAAATATATCCTTGACAACCCGAACGCCGATTTTATCCCCAAAACTTATATCTTTGCTGCCAAGGCTGCACCGGGGTACTATCTGGCAAAGCAGATTATTAAAATGATATGGTGTCTGGGCGAGGAAATCCGCAAAGACCCGCGTGTGAACGGCAAACTTGAGGTGTTTTTCCTTGAGGATTATAAGGTTACACTTTCCGAGCTTTTAACCCCGGGTGCGGAGGTTTCGGAGCAGATATCCTTAGCGGGCACAGAGGCTTCGGGCACCGGCTGCATGAAGCTTATGCTAAACGGTGCTTTGACTTTGGGCACTCTTGACGGTGCGAATATTGAAATCAGAGAGCAGGTTGGGCAAGAGAATATCTTCATCTTCGGTATGACTGCCGATCAGGTGCTTGCTAAGCAAAATCAAGGATATCGCCCCGAAGATTATTATAACAACAACGAGGTTATCAAAAACGCGATAAACAAGATGTATAACGGGATTGACGGCAACAAGTTTGACATGGTTGCGGATTCGCTCCGCCAAAAAGACCCGTATATGGTGCTTGCCGATTTTGATGCATATCAGACGGCGAGGATGTACCTTGAAGAGTGTTATAAAAACCCTGCGAAGTGGAACAAGATGTCGCTTCATAATATCGCAGGCTCCGGAATATTCGCGGCAGACCGGGCGGTTGAGGATTATGCAAGGGATATTTGGAAGTTGAAATAATGGATATAGAAGACCAAAGCAGAAATCGTGCCTACGAGCTTTTCGGTATGGATATTCCTGTCGGGACGTTTGAGGGTTTGGCGGCAATTCACAGGCATATCTTTTCCGGTGTGTTTGACTTTGCCGGGGAGATTCGGAATAAAAATATCGCTAAGGGCGGCTTTCGGTTCGCCTCTGCTTTGTATCTCAAAACTGCTTTATCTGAAATAGACAAGATGCCCGAGACGGATTTTGACGCGATAATTTCAAAATATGTCGAGATGAATATCGCACACCCCTTTTTCGAGGGCAACGGCAGAGCTATGCGGATTTGGCTTGACATGATGCTCAAAACCCGATTGAAGCTGTGCGTTGACTGGTCGAAGATAGACAAGTTTGACTACCTTTCCGCGATGGAGCGTTCGCCTGTAAACAGTCTTGAAATTAAAACACTTTTGAAATCCGCTTTGACTTCGGACATAAATAATCGGGAGATATTCATCAAGGGTATAGACCAATCATATTATTACGAAAGTGAAAATTAATGTCATTAATTTCAATCGTTGTTCCCTGCTATAACGAAGAGGCGGTGCTTCCGTTTTTTCGCGATGAGATATTGAAGATAACCGACGGCATGATTGAAAAATCGCCCGAACTTTCCTTTGAGTTTCTTTTTATAAACGACGGCTCGGCTGATAAAACGCTTTCGGTGTTAAGGGAATATGGGGAAGCCGACGAACGTTTCAAATATGTTTCGTTTTCACGGAATTTCGGCAAGGAATCGGCGATATATGCAGGGCTTTCTAACGCAAAGGGCGACTATGTCGTTTTGATGGATGCAGACCTGCAACACCCGCCCGAAATAATCCCCGAAATGTATAAAGCTGTCGTCGAAGACGACTTTGACTGTGCGGCGACGCGTCGTGTTTCACGTTCCGGCGACAGCAAGGTTTTATCCTTCTTTTCAAACAGCTTTTATAAAATCAACAACGCAATCTCTCCGACTTCGGTCATGAGCGGTGCTCAAGACTTTCGCTTCATGAAACGCCGTATGGTGGATGCTATCCTTTCCATGTCCGAATATTCCCGCTTCTCGAAAGGGATTTTCGCTTGGGTCGGTTTTGACACAAGATATATTGAGGTGAAAAACACGCCTCGAAAGGCGGGCAAAACCTCCTGGAACTTCGGCAAGCTTCTTTCATATTCAATCGACGGCTTCACGGGGTTTTCAACCGCACCGCTTCGCCTTGCAAGCTTTTTAGGGATACTTTCCTGCATTGCGGCGGTTGTCGCGACCGTCATAATCTTAATCAGGTTTATTATAACCGGCGAAACTTCCGGCGGATACTACACCTTGCTCTGCACCATTTTGCTACTCGGCGGATTTCAGCTTTTATCTATTGGGATACTCGGCGAATATCTTTCAAAAACATACCTTGAAACAAAACACAGACCGATTTATATTGTTAAGGAACAAAAGCTATGAAGCTTTCTTTTGACATCACCGGCATGGGTTGTGCGGCGTGTGTGAACCGCATTGAGACTGACGTCGGGAAGCTTTCGGGCGTCGGTGAAGTTAATGTTAATCTCTTAAAAAACTCCATGGAGGTCGAGTTTGACGAAAACTCGCTCACCATCGGGGCTATTGAAGATGCCGTTAAAGCCGCGGGGTATGGGGCGAAGGTCGTCATAACCGAGCGTGTTTCCGATAAAAAAAAACAGATAGAAAAGCGTGAATCGCCGCTCGAAAGGGCGAAGCGTGAAACTAAGGCTCACAAAGACAGGTTTATAACCTCTGCTGTCTTTTCTGTGCCTCTTTTTGTTATCGCCATGTTTCCTATGTTCGGGCTTCATAGTGAGAGGCTTGCCGGCGTTTTAATTCTCACCGAACTGCTTCTTTTAATGCCTATCGTTGCGGTTAATTTTAAGCTTATTAAAAACGGTTTAGCAAAACTTTTCAAATTCCGTCCCGATATGGATTCGCTTATCGCCCTGGGTGCTTTTGTTTCCATTACCTATGGCTTATATACGATGTATGTCATGATGATAAACTTCGGGAAGGGCGAACCGTCCCATAACCCGCACCTTCTTCACAATCTTTATTTTGACTCTGCCGGAATGATTTTGACGCTTATATCCTTAGGGCGATTTCTCGAAAGTAAAGCGAAATCGCGGACAACAGATGGGATAGAAGCACTTCTCAAGCTTGCTCCCAAGACGGCTCGTGTTGTTAAGAGCGAAGCTGAGGTTGAAATTGTCGATGCAGAGCTTGTCGAACGCGGTGAGATACTGCTTATCAAAGCGGGCGAGACTATCCCTGCCGACGGAAAAATCATCGACGGCGAAGCGACTGTCAATGAAGCTATGTTCACAGGCGAGTCGATGCCTGTTGATAAAAAGATCGGCGACACCGTGACAGGTGCGACGCTCCTCATGACAGGGGTAATAAAGATTGAAGTTACTGCCGCGGGAACAAATTCCGCGTTCGCTAAGATAATAAAACTTGTTGATGATGCAACAAGCTCAAAAGCCCCTGTTCAGAGGCTTGCAGATAAAATTGCCGGGATATTTGTTCCTGTGGTTATTGCCATAGCCGCTATAACCGCTGTTGTTTGGCTTATCGCAGGAAAGGACATAGCCTTCGCTGTTTCTGCCGCTGTCGGGGTTCTTGTGATATCCTGCCCCTGTGCGTTAGGGCTTGCGACGCCGACTGCCGTCATGGTCGGGACGGGTGTTGGTTCAAGACAGGGGATATTCATCAAATCGGCTTCGGTGCTTGAAACGGCACGCAAGGTTGACACCGTTGTTCTTGACAAGACAGGGACGATAACGGAGGGGCGGCCGAAGGTTATCGCAATGTACAGCGGC
Organism: Ruminococcus sp.; assembly: GCA_031262225.1. Lineage (GTDB taxonomy): Bacteria > Bacillota > Clostridia > Oscillospirales > Ruminococcaceae > JAISGY01. Next base: position 68,884 of record JAISIC010000058.1, read on the forward strand.
GTGGGGCGTGACATAACCCCCGGGCGTGAAATCGCCGGGGACCTTGCAACCGAGCTTTTAACCGTGGCTGTCGCACTCGAACAGCAATCCTCGCACCCCATTGCAACCGCTGTTGTGGAGGCTGCACACAGGGTTAATGTCTTCTCCGAACCGGTCGAAAACTATCGTTTCATCGAAGGACGCGGCGTTGTAGGGGATATCGGGCAAAAAGAATGTTATGGCGGCAACCGCAAGCTGATGAAGGATGCGGGGGTTGACGTTTCCGACTGTGTCGAATCAGAGCTTAAAGTCCAAGTTAGAGGCGAAGTTCCGATATATTTTGCTCGCGGCAAACAGCTTCTCGGCATGATTTCCTTTGCAGATGCCATTCGTGAAACGAGTGCAGAAGCTGTGAAGATATTCAAAAAGAATCACTTAAATGTCGCTATGCTCACCGGTGACAACGAAAGAACTGCCCTTGCCATTGCGGCAAAGGCAGGGATAGACAGCGTTATTGCAGGGGTGCTCCCCGACGGAAAAGAGGGGGAGATTAAAAAGCTTCAATCCGACGGTAAAACCGTCATGATGGTCGGGGACGGCATTAACGATGCTCCCGCTCTCGTCTCTGCCGACTGCGGTGTGGCAATCGGGCAGGGGACAGACGTTGCCATCGACAGTGCAGATATAGTCCTTGTACGCTCCGATCTTCGCGATGCGGCAAAGGCTATAACCCTTTCCAAAAAGGTTTACAGGAACATAAAGCAAAACCTTTTCTGGGCGGTGATTTATAACATAATCGGGATTCCGCTTGCCGCCGGGGTGCTCTATCCTTTCACAGGAATGATGCTCGATCCGATGTTCTGTGCCGCGGCTATGAGCCTCTCATCGCTCACTGTGGTGATAAACGCCTTGAGGCTCGGGAAAATTAAACTATAGCCTTCGGGGAAAGAATGATAATCCCGCCCTGCTTTATATTAAACTTAACGATACCGTTTTCATAGCTTGAAGCAGGCTCAAACTCTGTATACTTATCGTTCACCGAGTCGTAGTAGTAAAAATACTGCGGCTCTTTTTCCATTTCTGCCGTGATTGTTGCGGTATAACCCAGATCGCCCTCTGCGACGGTCATTATAACCTCTGCCGCTTCGGGAAGACCTTCTTTTCTTAAGATATTCTTTGCCGCTTCCGATTGAGCACCGTATATGCCGAAATAGTTTGTTATATTCGCCGCTTCATAAACGTCTATAGTGTCAACCGAGAATTTCATACCATTGCTGCTCTTAAAGCTATACACAATGGGCTTTCCGAAGATATCTGCATTCTTTTTTATTATCGCGAAGCTTTCAAGCCCGAAAGCTGTGTCGTCCTTGGGGAGATTTATGGTGAAATAAAATTTATCCGGTTCAGCGGGAATATGCCCGATTCCGTCAACTATTTTCAGTGCAAAATCCAAAACCTCGTCCGCTTCGGTATCGGGGTCGTCTATGATGGTTCTGTCGGGAATAACCCCCGTTTTATCCCATGTCGAGCCGTCGGGAAGGGTGCTTACAAAGATTGTAACTGACAGGAGCAGGTCGGCGGAAAGCCTGACATTATCCTGTGCAACTGCCTTACCGTAGGTCGGCTCGCCGATAACCCTTGCATAGCCGTGATACTTTAGTGCCGCCGTAAAAAACTCTGCGGCAGAGGCGGTGTCACCGTCGGTCAAAATCACGATATCTACCCGACGGTTTTTGTCCCCTAAGCCGTCCGAAGTAGTCAGACCAATGCTTCGTTTCGAGAGCTGGGCAATGAGGGGAAGCGATTCCGGTATGATATGGTTGAGCATATTATAGCAGGGCTCAAGCAGTCCGCCGCCGTTGCCGCGAAGGTCGATAACGAGACTTTTCATGCCGCCCGCAAGCACTTTATCATATGCGGCAATAAACTTTTCATCCGTTTCGTCGCGAAAATCGGTGATTTTAACATAACCGACACTGCCTTTTAGGTCTATTTCTACAGTCTCCGTTTCGGTACTTATAAAAACCTCTTCAAATCTTTCCTGTGAATAGGTTCCCGAATAGGGGTCGGTGCCTTTCAGCCATGCCTCATACAGTTCGGTATAGATATACGGGTCTTTATATATGGCAGCCGACAGGTACGGGATGAGCGCATACCATGTTGCGGCGGTGTCGCCTTCAAACATTTCGTTATCGCTGCTGTAATCGAACATTGCGATAATCTCGCGGGCATACCTTTCTGCCTGCTCGCGGGTGATGATGACAGATTCCTCTGCCGAAACCGAAACGGAAATCGAGAGGGACAGCAGTACTGCCAATAAACAGGAAATGCCTTTTTTCATTCTTTACCTCACGCGAAATACGAAGCCCGTTCGGACTTCGTATTTCGTCAAAAATTTTACATTAATAAACCGCTGTGGAACCTGCATAGTTGCCCTGAACTACCCAATAGTAGCTGCCGCTTTGAGCCTGGTTGAGCTTCTTTTCGTAGTCGGGGTCGGTCTTATCCATGAGAACATAAATCTGCTTCGAGAATCCGCCCGTCTGAACCCAGATACACCTTACCTCTTCTTTTGTCGAATCTGCAACGGTCGGAGATGTCGAATATGCGTTGAAGTAGTAATATTTTCCCGTGTCGCCGTATACAGCGTCATTCCTTGCAACGAAGTCGCAGTTAATCCTCGGAACAACCATATAGCGTGCTTTGGCGGTTGTCGGATTTGTCCACGAGAAGATGTCGTTCCCTGCACCTGCGTTTACGGGATAGGCATCCAAAACTTTATAATAGGTGAAGGATTCGTTGGCTTCAAGGTCTGCCTCTTTGAGTGTTGCAAGGCGGTCTCTGTCATAGCCGTAGGGAAGCAGGACATATCTTGTTATTGTCACGCCGGAGCGGTCGACAATCTCCCATGTGCTGACGGTGTCGGAATATGCCGTATAGATAGGACGTGAATTATAGATGGTGTAGTAGTCATATTTGCCTGTATATTTTGAAACTGCGGTGTTTGCCTTAACCTCGTCGGCATCCTTCGGAAGGAGCATATAGCGTGCAGAGCTTGTAACGCCCGGGTAGGTGTAGCTCGGATAGCCCGGATAGCCTGTCGGATAGCCTGTATTGCCCGAGCTGCTCGTGCTCAAGCTTGCCGCTGTGCCGTAGAAGGTCTTGATGGTATCGCCCGATGCCTTTGTGGTCGGATAGGTTGTATAAACCGTGTAGTAGTCATAGCTTCTGAAATAAGCCGCAATCGCGTTGTTGACAACCGCTTCGTCATAGCTATAGGGGACGGGCATATAATAGTTGGTGTTGTTTTTCTGGAATGTCACAACCTGATCGGTGCCGGAAACCTGCGGGCGCGCCGTGGTTATGACATAGTATGACGGAGCTGTGACTGTGACTGTTACGGCAGTTTGAACAGTGCGGTCATAAAGGTCATAGAAGGTTATCGTCGTTGTGCCCTGCGAAACGCCTGTGATGTTATATGCTTTGCCGGTCATACCGGAAAGCTCTGTGCCTGCCGAGATTGTCGCAACGGAGCTATTGCTGTTGTGTGCGGCAATGTTTCCCTGGCTGTAATAATATACTGCAAGCTGACCGCTCGTCCCTGCATCAACCTTTAAGGTCTTGCTTGACACGGTCATAGTGCCGGCAGCGGGGGTGGTCGGTGTGGTAGTAGTACCCGGAACGGTTACGTTTATGGTTTTATAGTATGAATTGCGATAGTTTTTACGATAAACGGTGATGGTTGTCGTTCCCGCTTTAACGCCCTTTATTGTAAATGAAATCTTGTTGCCGTTCCATTTCGCGTTGCCCCAAGAGCCCTTTGCAATGGTCGAGTTGCCGTTTGAAAGGGTGAGCCCGGTTTTTGTGCCGGTCACGGTCACGGTGACGGTGGTCGATTCTCCCTTTTTAACGGTGACGTTTGAAAGGTTTGTCGTTATCTTTGTGTCAACGACATTAACGGTTGTTTTAAGGGAATATCCGTCAACAGCGGCTGTTATGACAGCTGTGCCGACCTTCTTGCCGACAACCTTGCCTGAAGAAACGGTAGCAACCGATGTGTCGGAAGAGCTCCAGCGAACAGACCCGCTGTTCCCTGTGACCTTAAGGGTTGTTTGATATCCCTTTGTGAGTGTATAACTTGTCGCGTTGATCCTCGGAGCGGCTGAAACGCTCACGACTCCAAACGACAAGATAAGTACTGTTGCGAGCAGTATCGACAGTAATCTTTTCATAAATAGCCTCCGTGATATTTTCTTAATAGTATTGTAACACTTATTTTACGTAATGTCAAATTACACTTTTCTTACAATAGATACAATTTACCTAATAAAAATTTTTCAAAGCAGTATTATTTTTTTATTTTCCATGCTTGCCTTAACATCAATGCTTCTTTGATTGCGGCTTCCTTTGAAATCAAGGTTATAATCTTTTTCGGATTCAATAAACTCGCCGTCAATGAGGGTGTCTGTTACACTCAAAAGCTCTTTGTAACCGTTTTCCTTATTGGCGTTTTCGATAAGATATTCATATGTAAAGCCGGTGTAGCAGATGATATTAAGGTTTTTCGGAAACATCCTTACAAGTTCGGCAAGAGATCTCGCCTGCAAAAACGGCTCGCCGCCCGAAAGGGTAACACCGTCAAGGAGGGGATTTGCGGCTATTTTCGACAAAACCTCCTCAAAGGTTATCAGATACCCGCCGTTTTTGTCCCAAGTGGAAGGGTTATGACAGCCCTCGCAGTGCATATCGCACCCTTGCGTGAATATCACAAAGCGAAGCCCCGGTCCGTCAACGATTGAATCGTTTGATAATCCCGATATACGTAAAGTATTTTCCATAGATTTCTACTCGCAAATTAAAAATATATCCCAAGCAGGAAGGCAGTTAATACGTTTTAGTTTGAACCGATAGCCGAATTGTTTTAAGTATAAAGGAATAGCGAAGATATCTTCGCTTTTATGATAGACAGCACAGATTATTTTCGGCTTTTTTGTGAAATCTATGCCGGAAAGGGCTTGCATTTCCGAACCCTCAACATCAAGCTTGATTACTGTCGCATCGGGGGATATTTTTACCGTTTTTATCGCCTGTTTACCGGTACTTAAAATATTGCTGTTGCGGTTATTGGTTCCGTCGATGAAAGCCTCGCCGTCTTCACTCCAAACTGCCGCGTTATGTAAAGATATATCGTACATATTTGCAGTGTTTTTAACAAGTTTTTTGAAGGTTTTCTCCGACGGCTCGTAAGCGTCAATGCGTTTATAACCTTTGACCGTTTCGGAAAAAATCTTCACCGTGTCGCCTGTGTATGCCCCGCAATCGGCGTAAATTTCATTATCTGTGAGCGGAAGTGATTTGAATATATCCGCAAAACTGCAACCGCCGGCATCTGAAAAATAATTTATATCGCCGGTGAGCTTGAAATTAATGATATCTTCAAACAGCCTCTTTGAATTTTCATCTGAAAAAAGATTTTTTGCGGCGTTAATTTCGGCTTGATTTTTTATGAAATAGTCGTCGTCAAAAAGCTCTGTTCCTGTCACCGGGATATCGGGCATGATGACTTCATGGCGTTTTGAAAGGTCAAAGATTCTTTGCATAACCTCGGGAAGCGAAGTTCCGAAGGCAATGATAATAAGGGGATTCAAATGTGCGATATCCGAATATTTTTGAACGCGAAAACCTTTATAGGCTTGTCCGCGAACAAAATCATCGGAAGCAAAAACGCCGGAAACAGACATGCCCGTTTCCGCTAAAATATCAAGAATTTTATCCGCACCGTTGCCCATGCCGTAAAGGTAGATGGGGCGTTTTTCGAGGTGAGCGGTGCGGATTTTTTGCCAAGAGGTCATCATTTGTATATATCGGAATGTGTTCCCGTTCTCTGCATATACACATTCTCTTCATCTGTTTTGTATACCAGTACCCAATCGGGGTTAATGTGAAGCGATCTGTAACCCTTAAACTCTCCGTGAAGCTTGTGGTCGCGATAGCTTTCGGGGATTTTCTCACCTGCCAAAAGCATATTCCGAGCCGTTTTGTAATCCTCGGGGTCGCAAATATTAACACCGCGTTTGAACATCTTAAAAAGTTCCTTGTCGAACCGATTCGTCGCTTTAAGGTTCTTCATCTTCAAACCTCGAAAGTGCTTTAAGTTGATCATCGGGGTTGTCGTAGCTGTTGTAATCTGTGTCGCTGAGGGCTTCTAACGTTTCGGCGTTTGGCTGTTCGTATTCGTAATAGTTTTTCTTTGTGAGCATCCAGATTGCACCCAAAACATCTACAACCTCTTGGGGCATATAGTCAACGTCCGCCTTTAACATTTCTCTTGCTGACATAAATTCACTCCCTTTCCCCTATTATACCCATTTATCACGAAAATGACAATAAAACGCAGTTATTCAATCGGTTCTGTTATAGTTTCCGGCACGGGTTCGGGAATATATACAGGCTCAGACTGACTTTGTGCAGACTGCGTCTTCTCGGCTTCTGCCATCAAGGCTGATACATCCATCATAACCTGACCGTCGCCCGACACCATCACCGGCAGCTTGCCGTCCCATTTTTCTATGTAGTTCATCAGCAGGATTTCGGAGGTGATTTCCTGTGATTTAAGATTATATGCCTGTGCTTCCGCTTGAGCTCTTGCAACGGTCTGCTCTGCTTCAACGCGAACACGCTGGAGGTCTTGCTCCGCTTTTAAGGCGTTTTGTTGAGCGGTTTGCTTTGCTTCAATCGCGGCGTTATATTCGGCAGAAAAGTCAAAGCTTATTATATTGAAAACCTGTATCTCAAAGCCGTATGAAGATATCTTTGTGATAAGCTCTTCCCGCATTTCTTCCGAAACCTGCTGACGTTTTGTGATAAGCTCTTCGGCGGTATATCTTGCCGTGACAGCCTTGACACACTCTTGAATCGCCGGTGTGATGATAACATCAACATAGTTTCTGCCGATATTCTTATAGACAGAAGCCGAGTTGTCGTTTAACACCTTATAGTTCACGGCGATAACGCTTGATATCGTCTGTAAATCCTTTGAGGCGGACGAACAGGTCGCCTCTGCCTTCTGGACGCGGTTATCAATCTGTACTACAGTTTGTGCGAACGGTATCTTGAAATGAAGACCCTCGGTTAAAACCGTTCCCTGCACCTGCTGGAAGGTGAGCACAACGCCCGAGTTTCCCGAATCAACTATCGCTATGCACTGGGAGAGAATTATTATCGCGGCAATCGCGATGGTAATCCCGACAACAATTTTTGTAATCCTTTTGCCGTTCGGGTCGATATTTATTACATTCGGCTGCATTATACGGGCATCTCGCTTTCACTGAAATTAAAGTCATAGCCGGCATTGCAATTACTATTTCTCTTGCAGTTTTTGCGAAGCTTTTTAAGCTCGCGATATTTTTTCATATCAACGGCAAGGCTTATAAGAGCGATAACCGCGATAATAACAAGCAGTCCCACGATTATCGCCGGTGCATTTTCTTCGGCAAATTTCTTTGCTTTAAGAGCCTTCGCCTTAACCTCTGCAAGGTCGATGTTTTCTAAGTATTCCATAATAATCACCTTTCTAATGAGCGGAGAGACCGCATTTCTTCTTTGGATAATGCAATTTTGCCGTCTTTGATTATTGTTACCTCGTCTTTATGGACGATAACGGGCGGAGTTGCCTCTTCGCCCTCTTTGCGGACTTTCAGCTTGCCTGTGAGGAGATTCACATCCTCGACTGTGCCGTTAAAATTCCCGACTGTCGCACTCTTAACCGAGATATATGCACCGGTTTTCGGGGTGATTGAAAGGAGCTCGTCATAAACATCCTGTTCATATTTGAGACAGCACATAAGTCTGCCACACGTTCCGCTGATCTTCATGGGGTTCAAAGACAGCCCCTGTTCCTTTGCCATCTTGATTGAAACGGGGTTGAAGTCACCAAGGAATACCTTACAGCAAAACTGTCTGCCGCAAATCCCGAGCCCTCCGATTATCTTTGCTTCGTCGCGGACGCCGATCTGGCGAAGCTCGATTCGCGTTTTGAAGACGCTCGCCAAGTCTTTGACAAGTTCGCGGAAATCAACCCTCGATTCGGCGGTGAAATAGAAAAGAATTTTACTGTTATCAAAGGCACATTCAACGTCAACGAGTGCCATTTTCAGTCCGTGAGAAGCGATCTTTTCTTCGCAGATTTTCGCGGCATATTTCGCTCTCTGTTTATTTGCTTCAATCGACTTGAGGTCGTTATCTGTTGCGATTCGCACGATATTTTTAAGGGTTATCCCCATAGCCTGCACATCTGCTTCTTTGTTTGCAACAACAACCTCGCCGCATTCGATTCCGCGAACGGTATCGACGATGACGTGCTGCCCTTCATCTGCTGTCAGCCCGTTTGGTGAAAAATAGTAGGTTTTGCCGGCTTCGCGAAACCTAACTCCGATTACTTCCATTGTTTAATCCTTTTGTTTTTACTCTCTATATTATACTATATATTATTTAGTTTGTCAAGAAGAAAATATATTAGCTGTTACCACAGCCCCTGTCAAAGGCGTGTTGGTAATGTATGACAGCTTTTTTGATTCGCTTTCGATTATGTCAAAATATGCAGTCAGCCGCCGCAATGAGAATTTTTTAGCTAATGCTTTCGCTTCTTCTTCACAGGGTGAAGCCGGATTGTCACACTTTCCTGTTTCGCATAATATCACGGCATCGCGGAGGATTTTTTCAAATGCTTTGAGCGTTTTTTTAAGCCTTGCTCTTGCCTCTGTCGTGTCGGAAGATTCATGCAAAACCGCAGAAAAGCTATATTCATCGCCCGAAAGAAGCGCGTTTGAAAGCTTTGAAGCTCTTTCAAAATACGGGGCGTTAATTTCGGCTGTAAATTCGCCCTTGATATCGCGGACTTCAATCACCACGGAACGCGAAAGGATAGTCGGCAATAAAACGCCGGGGTCTGTGACGGTGAAGATAAACTGCACGCCGCCGGGAGGCTCTTCGATAGATTTAAGTAATATGTTTTGCGACTGGATCGCGGTGTTGTCAAAATCGGGAAAAAAATATATCTTGCGGTCGGTGTCGTTGGGCATAATCGCCGTGTCGGACACAACCTGCCGCATTGTGTCGCGGGTGTATATTAAGGTCTTTCCTGTACGCTCGGGGATGATAAAATCGGGGTGGGTGCCCCCTAAAATCCGTCTGCAATGGCGGCATTCACCACAAGGTGCGATTATATCGCCTTCGGTGGGATTTTCACAGATTAATAGTGCTGCAAAATAGCGTGCAACCGTTTTTCGCCCCGCACCTTCTTCGCCCGAAAATATAATCGAATGGGGCATACGCCCGCTTTTTTTCATGGACGACAGTTTTTTAATTATGTCGTCTTTTCCGATTAAATTCATATTTTTAAGAAATCGGAAACTTCGGTGATGATAATCGTTGCACCGCCGACTGTCACTTCAAGGGGAGCGGATGCGGGAGCTGTTACGCCCTGCATTATGGTGTCGTTGGCGGGAAGATATTGGATGCGTTTTTTGGAATATTTTTTGATTATTTCGATTATGTTTTCGACCTTTTCGTCAAGGTCACAGATCATGAATGTGGTGTTGCCGCTCCCCAAAAAGCCGCCCGTTGTCGCAAGCTTGGTGACATAATATCCGTTTTTGGTCAGGTGGGTGAGCACCGCTTTGGAATCGTCACGATTGACTATCGCATAGATCAGTTTCATATAAAAGCTCCCTTTGCATATCTTTTTTATCTTTTTCTTGCAATTCTCCTGCAAACTTTGTTTTAGATAAAACCCTGTCAGCAGACGTTATATCCTCGTCGCTTGACAACCCCGAAAACATGAATAATAAAACTGTGTCGGAAACATATTCCGGCTCGATATTTTCATCTTCGCACAACTTCGCGGCACTCTCTAAAGTTTTAATTGCTATCTTATAAGGTTCATCAGTGGTTATATTATATTTATTTTTTATCTGAAAAATCTTTTTTGCAACTTCGTTCATCCTTGCGATATTCGCAGGTTCGGAAAGAAATTTATTTGCATAGTCTAAAGACATTAAAGTCAAATATGAAGGGCTTGTTGATGAAAAAACCTTGATAATTTCCTTGTAGCTTTCGGTGAAAAGTTCGTTATTAATGTGCAGATATGCACCGCCTGTTAAGACAGGCAAAGTCTTGTGGGCACTGTCACAGACAAGGTCTGCACCGGCATCAATAGGGTGATAAAATCCGTCGATAAACTTAAGATATGAGCCGTGTGCGTTGTCGACCATTAAGATTCTGCCGTGACTGTGCGTTATGTCGGCAATCGTTTTTATGTCGGCGATGTTCCCGAAATAATCCGGGCTTGTGATATATATATTGGCGTTTGGATTTTCTTTTAAAGCTTTTTCGACCGTTTCGGGCTTTGTGTCAGGGATCCAGATAACTTTTTTGTTTAAGAGTGTGCAAGCGTCCGAAAAACTTCGGTGTGCGTTTTTGTCTGCGATAATTTTTTCAGAGCCTTGCAGAGAAATCATAGTTTTAGCTGCAAGGGTTGATCCCTCGGTTGTGAAGATGGTTTTTTTGCTTCCGAAAATCTTTGAAGCGTTTTCTTGGCTTTCCTTGATAATCCCCTTCGCCGAAAGCAGAAAATCTGCACCTTTAATCTCGGTTATGTCATATTTATAGATATCTGAAAGGGGGAAATCTGCTATAATCTGCCCTTTATGCCCGGGCATATGAAGCCTGTGAGCTTTTCGCTCTGTGAACCGGGTAATAAAATCTACAATAGGAGTTGTCATAGATATTCAATCGGGAGGCGGACTGTTACCGTCGTGCCCTCGCCTAAAACGCTTTCTACAGTCAAAGTGCCGCCGTGGAGGGTGACAATCTCGTCCGCAACTGCAAGACCTATGCCGGAGCCCCGACGTGTGTGGTTTGGTTTGAAAAACTTCGTCTTGATTCTGGGGAGATCTGCTTCCGCGATACCCACTCCGTTGTCGGAAACGGTGATGATAATCTGACCGTTTTCAAGCCCTGCTTCAACTTCGATTTTGCCGGCAGGGTCGGTGTATTTTACGGCGTTATCGATAATGTTAATGAAAACCTGCCGCAAGCGGTTCTTGTCGCCGACGATAAAGGGGAGCATATCCGGCTCTTCATATGAAAGCTCTTTGCCCTCTTTTTTCGCCTTTTCTGTGTATATTAAAACTGCTTCGCCAAGCTCGGCTAAGATATCCATCTTCGCGGGGACGAGGGAGAATCTGCCGCCCTGCATACGCGAGAAGTCAAGGAGCTCTTCAACCATTTGTGAAAGGCGTTCGGATTCGGTTGTGATGATATGCATACCCTTTTTGACCGTTTCGGTGTCGTCGGGGTCGCCTTCAATCGTTTCTGCCCAGCCTTTAATGGCGGTGAGGGGGGTGCGAAGCTCGTGCGATACGCTTGAGATGAACTCGTTTTTAATTGAATCGGAGGTTTGAAGATCCTCCGCCATTTTATTGATAATATCGCAGAGGTCGCCGATTTCGTCATCGTTTTTCTTGGCTATTCTTATTGAAAAATCGCCCTTCGCATAACGCCCCGCCATAACCCCGAGGCTTCGCACCGGGACGACGATTGAACGTACAAAATACATTCCCGAAATTGCGACTAAAAACATAATCGAGGCGGCAATAACTATCATTGTGAGGATGAGGGTGTCGATCTGGCGGTCGATGTTTTCAAGGGAACTCATCATGCGGATTGTGCCGTATCCGGCATCGTTTTTCGGGAGCTTCATTGTCACCGCGACGATATTTTCGCCCGAGGGGAGCCTGCCCAAAAACGACGTGCTGCCGCTGTTTTCGTTTAGAAGAGAATCATAAAGATCGCGGGTTGCCAGATCATAACGGGGGGAAAAGCCGCTTGAAGTGAGGACTGTGTTGCCTTTCGTGTCGGTGGCAAGAAGCTCGATCCGCCCCTTTTCGCTCCAGTTTGTGACTGTGTTTTTAACCTCTGTCGAATAGTTTTCCCGGGCGTTATTATATGACCTTGTCAGCAGCCCCGAAACGGTGTTCATTCGTGAGCTGACAAAGGAACGCGCTGTGTTATAATAATAGCTTCTTATCAGAATTGAGCTTGCAAGCAAAATGCCGACAAGGATTATTAAAATAACAAGAAAGTTATTGATAATCCAACGCCGTAAGGTGCTGTTTTTCTTGCCGAGTATCTTCTCAATCAGCTCTGTTTTCATCTATCTGCGTGCTGTACTCCACTTGTAGCCGAAGCCCCAGATTGTTGTGATATATTTGGGGTTTGAGGGCTCGTCCTCGATCTTCATTCTGATTCTTCTGATGTTCACGTCAACAATTTTGTCGTCGCCATAGTAGTTTTCGCCCCAGATATGGCGAAGGATGCTTGCCCTGTCAAGAGCCGTTTCCTGATTGGCAAGAAAATACTCCATGATCTGATATTCAACCTGTGTTAAGTCGATGGGAACATCGTTCTTTTTTATGGTGCGGCTTTTCGGGTTAAGCTCGAAAGGACCGGAGAAGATGCTTTTATCCTCGTCCTCTGCTCTGTCAACCGATATGTTCACACGACGATAGAGAGCGTCCACACGTGCGGTGAGCTCGGAGGGCGAAAACGGCTTTGTCATGTAGTCATCGGCACCCTGCATGAGCCCGTTGACCTTGTCCATCTCCTGGGATTTGGCAGAGAGCATCATTATGCCGATGGTGGAACTTTTGCTTCTCAGCTGCCTGCATACCTCAAAGCCGTCCATTCCCGGCATCATGATATCAAGGATTGCAATCTGGAAATCGCCGTGGTGCTCATCAAAAAGCTTGATTGCATCCTCGCCGCATCTTGCGTCACGAACTTCATAGCCGGAACGTTTCAGGTTTAGGACCACAAAATCGCGGATTACATCTTCATCTTCGCATACAAGAATTTTTTTCATAGCTGCTCCTTTGTTTTTTTTACTTACCTCTGCCGGCGGTAACTTTTCAAAGCGAAAAACTAACGCGAAATGCCCGCGGGGGCTCCCCGCTATAGCATCCTAAATGAATTATTTATCTCTGCTTCGGTGAGGGAGAGGGGCTCGTCTGAAGGGGCGGTGTTTTTTATATAGTAATCAAAATTATCCTTTGTGACCATGTGCTTATATGTGTCAAGGTCTTCTATACGCCCGGGGTTGCCGCCTTCTGTCATCGCTATTCGCAAGAGTTCGGGCATATCTGCAAGGTCGGCTCCGGGTGTGTATTTGACAAAAACGGTTTCGAGAGTTTCCTCGTCGATCCTTACTGTCACAACGCCGTCCCATCGCCCGGGGAAGAGGAACGCGTAGCCCTCGTCCGCTGCGTAGTATGAGCTGTATTTTTTAACTAACCTGTAGTTGTCAAGGTATATCCAGTTAACCGATTGCAGGCTTTCGGGCACGGAGGAAAAGTTGCCGTAGCCCGGGAAGGGTGCTGTCACAGGGATTTCAAGCAATCCGTCGCCGTCTATGTCGGAGCTGTAAAGTCCCGCCGCCCTGACCGTCATGTCGGAAAGATTTGACTCGGGAAGATACATAGGGTTGCGAAGCCGCCCCGGTGCGGGGGAATAGACTATGTCGGTGCGGGTTTCCTCGCCGTTTGAAGAATCGATATATAAAGCTGCGGTTTTTGCCGTCAATGCCCCTGAGACAATATTCGGGAAATCAACTGCACCCTTTGAAAGCGGTGCAGATCCCCATTCGTAAATAAGGTTGCCCTCCACCGAAACGAGGCTGACAAAGGCATCCCTGTCATTCGACGATTTATGAAGAAGACAGAGTTCATAGCGTGAATCTCTGTTTATATCAACAGTGAAGCAGAGCTCATAGTTATCGGAAAAGTCGCCCGAAAGGCGGTTATCAACATATGAATATATCCTTGCAGTTTTAGAGCCGGAAACTTGAATGAATCCGACCGTCAAAAGCGGTGTCGGACTGCTCCCGAGGGGGCTTATGATGAGCCTGTCAACATCCGTTCCCACACCGGTATGGTCATAAACCGAATACCAATCGCCCGCCGCATTTTTATCTAAGATATTCATGCGAAGCGGCGATTCGTTCGCGGTGTTTGTCGTTTTTGCCGAATTTATAGATGCTTCCCGTTCATAAAACGCAATCGCTTCTGTGCCGCCGTCCCCGTCGATATCCGCGACGGTCACGGCAGAGCGATACTGCCCCGATCTGGGGTATTTCAAAGTTATCCGCTCTCCCACAGACCTTGTGAGAGCCGCATATATCGCTTCCTGCTCCGCAGACAGTTTAGGCGGCGACAGCAGACTTTCTGTCTGAAATCCGCTTGAACATGAGGTTAAAAGCATCAGCGATAATAAAACCGTAAAGATTTTTCTCATCTAAAATAAATCATCAATATTGGTGTTTTCGAGCTGTGCCTTTTCTTCTTTTTGTATCTCGTCGTCGGCTGATTCAATCGAGATTTCATCCATTTCGGTGGATTCCTTTGCAAGCTCGGTTATCCAGTGTTCACGCCGCCCTTCTTTATAGGTCATCCTCTCCATCTCGCGGTATGAAAAATCGGTGAAACAGCCGAGGATTATCGCGATAACGGCAACGGCAAGACCTATGTCGGCGATATCGGGGAGATTGATAACCCCGATCTGATCATAGGGGAGCAGCACATACATGACAAAGCGGGGAATTACCGACACGGAGATGGTGATTACCGCCGCATATCCCCAGAAAATCATCGAAAGGCGGGAAAAACGCTCCTCCATCGAGGCAAAGACCCTGATCATCGCAAGGAAAAAGAATACTAATATTATATCTGCAAAGACGATATACATTCTTTCGGAAAGAAGGTTTATTATCCTTGTTTCTTCTTGAGTTTCAAAGAAAATCGCGAAAACTTCGAGCGTTTTCATAACAGGGATTGATAACAGGAAAAAGCAGTTGAGCTTTGAAACGCCCTCGCCTTTGAACATATTCGCGGCAACGGTGAAGAGGGTTATCGCCGCAAATGCTAAGAGCACAAAATCAACCCAGTCTGTCGCCGTGAGCCCTTCAAGCACCGGAGTTTTAAGGTCGTCGTCGGTGATCCCCGTGTTTTTCAGGTTGTTTGCACGAACCACAAGGCTTATCCGCATGAAGATATCGAAGATGAAGGTTCCTGCACAGACAAGCATTGCCGCACCCGAACCGCCGCGATAGTTTTTGGCGAGTGCGGGGGCGGGGAGCCCCATCGGGTTATACATTGTCGCGGTGCCGGAAATCTTATCCTCCGATTTCCCGAAGATAAGGATGAGAGCAATGAGGAAGAGCCCTATGACTATCGCCATGAGCGGGTAGTCTTGCATTATATCGCGGTTTATATAAAGTCCTGTGTTGATATCAACATTTGTTTGAATCTGATAAACCCTTAAGACCGTCGCTGATATAAGCGTTAGTATAAATATCGGGATTGACAGCTTCCTGTCAAGAACAAATCGGAGTTTTTTATTATTAGCCATTTTAACTGCCCTCTTATCTTTCATCAACTGGTGTATAGCTTCTGAGTTTCGCAATTGCTTTATATGCAGGTCGGATTATGCGTTTGCCGGTGAGGAGTTCTTCTATGCGGTGTGCAGCCCAGCCGGTTATTCTTGATACCGCGAAGAGCGGCGTATAGAGCTCGGGCGGAACTCCCAGCATTTTATAAACAAGCCCCGAATACATATCGACATTCGCACAGATTGCCTTGTCGGCACCGCGAATTTCTGCGAAAAGCCCGGGGGTCAGTCTCTCTATGGCGTCAAGGAGGCAAAACTCGCGTTCATACTCCGTGCCCTCTGCAATTTTCAGAGCGTTTTCTTTGAGAGCTTTTGCCCTCGGGTCGGACACTGTATATACCGCGTGCCCCATCCCGTAGATAAGCCCCGAACCATCCCCGGCTTCCTTTTTAAGCACCTTGACTATCATATCGGAGACAGCACTGTCGGAATAGTCGCCGCCCGTCTTCTCGCGAAACTCGTCTGTCTGTGCCATAACCTTGGCGTTCGCACCGCCGTGGCGGGGACCTTTAAGCGATCCTATCGCACCGCCGTATGCGGAATATGCGTCGGTTCCCGAAGAGGTCAAAGTCCTGCACACAAAGGTTGAGTTATTGCCGCCGCCGTGCTCGGCGTGTAAAATCAGGCAAAGGTCAAGAAGCAGTGCTTCTTCTTTGGTATAATTCCTGTCGGCACGAAGTGTTGAGAGTATGCTCTCTGCGACGCTTTCTTCGGGGATTGACGGGTGCATAAAGAGGCTGTCGTTATCAAAAATCCGCTTCTTAATCTGATAGGAATCAACCATAATCGACGGAAGTCGTGCGATAATCGAAATCGCCCGCAAAAGTTCCTTTTCCACCGACATATCTTCGGGGTCGTCGTCGTAAGAATAAAGGGCAGAGACCGAACGCACCATCTTGTTCATGATATTGCGGGACGGTGCTTTGAAGATCATATCCTCCGAAAAGCCGCTCGGAAGCACGCGAAAATCGGTCAAAAGCTCGTCAAACTCTGCAAACTCCGCTTTGGTCGGAAGCTCCCCGAAAAGGAGCAGATAGGCAGTTTCTTCAAAGCCGAAACGCGATTTTGCCGTGGTCTCACTGATTATTTCATTTATATTGATGCCGCGATAAAAAAGCTCGCCGGGAATAGCCTTTTTTTCGCCCTCGTCAATCACATAGCCGTGGACGTTGCAGATGTTTGTTATCCCTGCGACAACGCCTGTGCCGTCGGCGTTGCGAAGCCCCCTCTTGACGCTGTATTTTTCATATAGCGACGGGTCTATTTTGTTGAGAGCACATACCTTGCCGATAAGTTTTTCAAGCTCTGCTCTATCATAAGCGGTTCTGTTCACGATATAACTAAAATCTCCCAAACTAATACTATATACCATATTTAAGTATAGCACAAGCTTTCAGTTAAGTCAAGAGTTTATAATAAAATAGTTACAAAAAATTCGGTAAATTTTGAAAACTATATTGACATTTTTGCGATTTTGTGTTACAATCAATACAAATAATATCACGGAGGCTTTATGGAACAGCGTAGTTTTAAATATGTCGACAGATTACCTATGGGCACAGGCGGCAAGGTCTGGTGGATTTTATATCCCGTGCTTATTTATTTCGGGGTTCAGCTTGGAGTGGGGCTTATTTTGGGGTTCGTTGCGGCTTTTTCCGCGATAGGCGACCTTGCACCGCTTGCGATTTCCGACCCGGCGGCGTTCCAGGAACAGTACACGTCGCAGATGACGGATATGGTAAATGCGATGGCGTTCCCGCTTCAGGTGGTTTCAACCATTGCCTGTCTTGCGGTTTTCATTCCGCTGTTTTTCCGCGATATGAAAAAATTCGCTCTTCGCCCGAATAAAATTGAAAAGTCGGGTGCGCTGACATGGATTGCCATACCCTTTGTTATCTGGGGGCTTGCTTTCACATTCCTTTTCATCTTCAATTTATTCAAACTTTATGAAGTCTTCCCCGATATGAGCAACCTTGCGGGCATACTTGAGGGCGTTCACCCTATTTTAACATTCCTTGCAATTGCGGTGCTCACCCCTATTATGGAAGAGTTTTTCTTCCGCGGGCTGCTTTTCAAAAGGCTTCGCGGGGTGATGGGGTTTATCCCCGCCGCACTCATATCATCGCTCTTTTTCGGGATAATGCACCTAACGCCGCCGCAGATTATCTATACCTCGATTTTGGGCTTCATCTTAGCATACATATATGAAAAGAAGGGCTCAATCTGGGTGCCTATATTCGGGCATTTCTGTCTCAACGGGCTTTTGATCGTTATTGACACTGTTTTCGGCGAAAACTTCGGCGAGGATGCAAATAATATTCTTATCATCGCGATTTCGGCTGTGGTTTTTGCAGGTGCACTGCTGCTGCTTATAACGAGTATGAAGAAGATACCGGCGTATGAACCGCCGGCGGGGTGACCCCGCACGCGATTCGCATTAGTCTTTCCGCACCATAAAGATATCGCCGGCAAAGGCGAGTAAAAATGAAATATAAGTTAAAGCCCTCACGATGTGGGGGCTTTTGATATCATGTATTTTTTGAACCAGTCGGGCGGGTTTTCTGCGACACGCAGATTTTTATTTTCGATCTTTTCGGCTATAAAAACAGGCTGTGAGCCGGAGTTATCGTAAAATTCTGCCGTGTCCGATTCGCTTACGACATCAAACATCAGCTGCATTGATTTTTCATAGCGTGAGATTATTTTTTCACGAGGAACATCATGACCGCCGTGTAAAACGCGGTCACGAACTCTGGCAATGTTTATTTCGGGGGAAGACGTCGTTATATACACAACGTGGATTTTATAGCCCTGTCTTTTTGCATAGTGAATGAAATCAAGCTTTGAGGCGGTTGAGAGAACCGTTTCAAAGGAGAACGAATGCCCCAGAGCAATTTCTTGATGCCTTGCTGTTTCTGCATCCTGCATAGCTTTAACATACGCTTCGAGGTTGCCTCTGTCTTCCACAGCGACAAAGTTATCCGGACAGATATATTTTCCGGGACTACGACCGGAATCTAAATATTTATTTACTGTAGTTGACTTGCCGCTGCCATTTGGACCGGCAAATATTGTCATCGTTTTCATTCTATAGTTCCGGTCGGTTTAAAACGTTCTGAAAATTCAATTGAACTTTTATAGACGGTTTCGTTAGCCAGTTTGTCAAGTCGCTTTTTAACCTCTTCGTAGGGTCTTACTTCGATTTTTTTTGCTTCTTGCTCTTCCTTTGTTATACTACCATAGAGGATTTCACCAATTCCGTTTTGTGTCGTCCTGCCTTTTTCATTTCCAAACGACCACTTTCTGTGCTTTTTGGCTGTATATTCCATCTGCATATCGTCACCTCTTTTCTATATTATACTCTTTTTTTTCGATTTGTCAATAGTAAAATCAAAAAAGGAGGATTTTTCAATCCCCCTTTCATCAATTTACCCAACTTCACTTGCCTTTGCCGGCAGTATCTTTA
Source organism: Ruminococcus sp. (assembly GCA_031262225.1). Classification (GTDB taxonomy): domain Bacteria; phylum Bacillota; class Clostridia; order Oscillospirales; family Ruminococcaceae; genus JAISGY01. The sequence goes on from JAISIC010000058.1 coordinate 87,830, forward strand.
GAGATTGAAAAGACTAACGCGGATCGCGGGCGGGGTCACCCCGCAAGTTCCTTATAAAGCCCTTCGTACAGCTCTGCGGATTTTCCCCAGCTGTTGTCGATTGTCATGTCATATTTCATGAGTTTTTCCCAGTTTTCGCGGTCACCATAAAGCTCATGAGCTCTGCGGACTGCTTTTTGGAGCTCTTCCGACGTTGTTATATTGAACACAAAGCCGTTTCCGCCCTCAAGCCCCTCTTTGATAGTGTCTTTTAAGCCGCCCACTTCGTGGACTATGGGAATTGTTCCGTAACGAAGGCTGATTAGCTGTGCAAGACCGCACGGTTCGCTCAAGCTTGGCATTAAAAACATATCCGCACCTGCATAGATTCGCCTTGCAAGCCCGTTATCAAATCTGATTCCGGCAAACACCTTCCCGGGGTATCTTGCCGCCATATCGCGATAGAAATTTTCATATTCCTTTTCGCCTGTGCCCAGTATCGCAAACTTGCAGCCGTCAGCAACCATTTGGTCGAAGACTTCTTTTATAAGCTTGTGCCCTTTGTCTATCGAAAATCTCCCAACCATGCCGATTAACGGCTCATCGCCGTCTGTCAGCCCGGTTTCGGACAGGAGCGCTTTTTTACACTCGCGTTTGCCGGAAATGTCATCTTTACTGTAATTTTTCGCAATAAGCTTGTCGGTTTCGGGGTTGAGCTCTTCGACATCAATGCCGTTTACAAACCCTGTCAGCTTATACTGCTTTGTTGCAAGCAGGCGGTTGAGACCATAGCTCAACACATCGCTATCGACAATCTCCCTTGCATATGAAAGTGAAACGGTGGTTATCTTATCGGCGGTTTCAAACGCCGCCTTCATCAGGTTGACACAGCCGTCGAAGGTCATGAGCCCTGTGTAATAAACGGGTATGCCGACAATATTATCAAGCACCTCAAAGCCGAACTGCCCCTGATAGGCAATGTTATGGATGGTGAAAACGCTTTTTATATTCTCAAAAAGCGGCTGTCCTTTATAAAACAGCTGTAAGTAAACAGGGACGAGTGCTGTCTGCCAGTCGTTACAGTTTATAACCTGCGGCTGCCAGTCGATATGGGATATCATCTCAAGCACCGCCCTTGAAAAGAAGGCAAACTGCTCGCATTTGTCATACTCCCCGTATATGCCGTCGGGGAAGCTTCGCTTGAAATAATCTTCGTTATCAAGAAGGTAATAGGTTACGCCGTCAATCTTGCCCTCAAGCACTCCGCAATAAACCGAACGCCAGCCCACCGAGACATAAAAATTGCATATCTCGCGGAGGCCCTCGCGAAGTTTGGGGTCAATGAGGCTATAAAGCGGCAGCACCACCCTTGCATCGTGACCGTCCTTGCAAAGCTGTTTGGGAAGTGCTCCCGCAACGTCCGCAAGACCGCCCGAGGCGATAAAGGGGCGTGCTTCGCTTGCAACATATAAAATATTCATAGTTCCTCCTTTAACCGACAAGCTCCCTGTACAGCCCGAGGTAAAGCTCTGCCGACTTTGCCCATGAGCAGTCGCAGGACATGGCGAAAAGCTGCAGCTTCTTCCAGTTTTCTTTGTCGTCATAAAGAGCCTTTGCTCTTCTGACTGCGTCAAGCATATCATGTGCGTTATAGGTTTTGAAGGTGAAGCCGTTGCCGCCGTGCTCAAAATCTCCCGCATCGGTGACAGAATCGCGGAGCCCGCCTGTTTCGCGGACAATCGGAATAGTGCCGTAACGCAGGCTTATCATCTGTGCAAGCCCGCACGGTTCAGACTGTGACGGCATTAAAAACATATCGCAAGCCGAATATACACGTCTTGAAAGTGACGGAATGAAGCCGATTGTCACCGACACCTTTTCGGGGAAGCGATACGCCATTTCGCGGAAAAAGTCTTCATACATCTTGTCGCCCGAACCCAAAATCGCGAAGCTGTAACCCATTTCGACCATCTCTTCAAACACATTTCTGATGAGGTCGATTCCTTTGTGGGAAACAAATCTCGTGACTATGCCGATGAGGGGGGAGCCGTCGCCCCTAAGTTTGAGCTCCGATAATAATGCTTTTTTACATTCCGCCTTGCCCGAAAGATCGGAAGCGGAGAAATTCTTTGCGATTGCAGTATCTGTTTCGGGATTATATAGGTCGGTGTCGATGCCGTTTAGAAATCCTGTCAGCTTATACTGTTTGGAATTAAGGCATCTGTCGAGCCCGTGGGAGAACCACGGATCTAAAATCTCCCTTGCATAGGTCGGGCTGACGGTGGTGATTTTATCCGACGTTTCAAACGCCGCACTCATCATATTTACACAGCCGTCATACTCCAAAATCGAGCCGTAATAAAGGGGGATTCCGAGAACATCGTTAATGACTTCCCTGCCGTATTTGCCCTGATACTGGATGTTGTGGATGGTGAAGACGGTTTTCATCCTCTCGAATTTGGGAAGATGTTTATAAAAAATTTGAAGATAGACAGGGGTTAAGCCGGTCTGCCAGTCGTTGCAGTGTATAATCTGGGGTGTCCAGTCCTCTTCGGCTGCGACCATATCAAGGATCGCTCTTGCAAAGAATGCAAAGCGTTCGCAATCGTCATAAAAACCATATAACCCGTCACGCCCGAAATAATATTCGTTGTCGATTAGGTAGTAGGTCACGCTGCCCGCCTTGCCCTCAAACACGCCGCAATACTGCTGCCGCCAGCCGACAGAAACCTGAAAATTGCGGATAAAACGAAGGCTGTCGCGAAGTTCCTGCTTTATATCTTTATAGAGCGGAAGCACAACTCTGACATCATGCCCTGCCTTCACAAGTGCGGCAGGAAGCGAGCCTACAACATCTGCAAGCCCGCCCGATGCGGCAAAGGGCAATGCCTCCGAAGCGGCATATAAAATATTCATAGGTTACCTTTCCAATAACTCTAAATTGCACGCAAGGTTCTTTCAACGTTAAAAGAGTTTGAGCGGCGATCAAAGGGCACGCGTGCCCTAAATCTCACTTTCCTTTGCTAAGAAGAGAGGACATCTTGAAGAGCCTGTTAATAATCTGCCGTCTGAAATAATAACCTTTTTGTCGGTGATGACATTTTCAAGTGCACATTTTTTGCCGATAATGCTGTCCTGCATGATGATACAGTTTTTAAGGCTCGTTCCAGCACCGATCTTGACGCCGCGGAAGAGTATGCAGTTTTCGACAGTTCCGTCAACGATACAACCGTCGCCGATGAGTGAATTTTTCACCGAAGCGGTAACGCCGTATTTTGCGGGGGGATTGTCGCGGACTTTTGTATATATCGGGCGGTCATCCGGGAATAACGCATGGCGGTTTTTGGTGTTAAGAAGCGCCAAATTCGCCTCGAAATATGACTGGATTGATGAAATTTTTGAATAGTAATCGGTGTATTCATAGCCCTTGATAATAAGCTCGCGAACACGGGCTTGAAGCACGTCACGCTCAAAGTCATAAAGGTTTCGGGGCTGTGCGTGCATGACGATATTTTTAAGAAGCTTCATGCCGATTACAAATGTGTTGAGCGATATATTCGAGTCGCCCGAAAGCTCCGGATTTATGAGCACATCTGCAATACGCCCGTCGTTAGCCACACCGAAGACGGTGTTTGCGTGGGATTCGTCCATGCGAACCGTTCCCTTGGCATAGACCGCTGTGATATCCGCTCCGCTTGAAATGTGGGTGTCGATTATCTTGTCATATTCCATGTTGGCAACCACGTCGCAGTCTGAAAGCAGGATATAGTCGGCGTTAGAGCGGAGCACAAACTCCCACACGCCGTAGAGAGCTTCAAGTCTGCCTCTGTATATGCCGTCTTGATTATGGGAGAAGGGCGGCAGGAGGTGAAGTCCGCCGTTTTTGCGGGACATATCCCACTCACGCCCGTTGCCCAGATGGTCAAGCAAGGATTGATAGTTTTTCTTGGTGATAACCCCGACTTCATTCACGCCGGAATTAACCATCGCCGAGAGGGGGAAGTCGATGAGCCTGTAACGCCCTCCGAAAAGGACAGAACCCATGGTACGCCTTCTTGTGATATCTATAATACTTTCGTCGTGGAGGTTTGAAAATATAAGCCCCAAAACATTTTTATCGCTCATTTTTATATCCTCCTTAAACGTTTTCCGATATTATCGCTTTGGGCAGTACCGATTTGCCCTCACCGACGTTTATTCCGTGCCCTACGACTGCAATTCCCCAGTCGTCGCGATTATCATAGGCGGTCGGGTCGGTGCCGACTTTGGCATTTTTGCCGATAACCGAATTTTCGCCGACAATGGCATATTCGACGGTTGCACCGTCTTCAATAACCGTGCCCGGCATGATTATCGAATAGTTCACCTTCGCACCCTTGCCGATCTTCACACCCTCGAAGATAACCGAGAAGTCAACATCGCCGAAGATCTCACAGCCGTCTGTCACCATCGAGTTTTCGATCTTCGCATCTTCGCCTATATACTGCGGCGGCATGACGGGGTTTCGTGAATACATCTTCCAGTTCGGGTCGTAAAGGTCGATCGGGATATTCGGATTGAGAAGGTCCATATTTGCATCCCAGAGGGAATCGAGCGTTCCGACATCCTTCCAGTAATCGTCGAAAGGATATGCAACCATGACGTCGCCCTCACCGAGCATATTCGGGATGATGTTTTTGCCGAAATCCTTTTCTTGTGATGCATCCGCTTCGTTTTCGATTAAAGCTTTTTTGAGCTTATCCCAGTTGAAGATATATATCCCCATTGAAGCGAGGGTGGATTTGGGTTCTTTGGGCTTTTCCTCGAATTTGGTTATGAAGCCGTTTTCGTCGGCGGTCATGATTCCGAAACGCGAAGCCTCTTCAAGCGGCACATCAAGGACGGGAATGGTGCAGTCAGCATTTTTAGCCTTGTGAAATTCGAGCATTTTGTTATAGTCCATCTTATATACGTGGTCGCCCGAAAGCACCACGACATAGGTCGGGTTATAGCGGTCTATGAAGCTGATGTTTTGATATATGGCGTTTGCCGAGCCCGAATACCACGAAGCACCGTTGATATTTTGATAGGGGGGGAGGGCATGAACGCCGCCGTGCATCTTGTCAAGGTCCCAAGGCTGCCCGTTGCCCAGATAATCATGCAGCACTAAGGGCTGATATTGGGTGAGCACGCCGACAGTGTCTATCCCGGAATTAACGCAATTTGAAAGCGGAAAGTCGATAAGACGATATTTTCCGCCGAACGGCACGGCAGGTTTTGCCATGTCCTTTGTCAAAGCGTAGAGACGAGAACCCTGTCCCCCCGCTAAGAGCATTGCCACACATTCTTTCTTTATATACATATACATCAGTCCTCTTTCTTCTTTTTAGCATTGGGGAAAACCTTTCTGTAGAAAGGTTCTTCCCCAAACCCCTTTCCAAAGACTTTATTGTTGCCACTTACTTGGTTTGATTTGCATTTTTATCTTTTTTTATTTTCTTCTTGGCTTTGGCTTCAATGTGTTTGAAAAACATAACCGAAAGCCCCGGGATGGTCATCTTTATTGAATTTTCATAGCCGTGCATTGTGAAATCTTCGGTTTTGATTTTTTTATTATCCACAAAACCTATGCCGCCGAATTTCACGTCTTCGGTGGAGAAAACCTGCTCGTAATACCCTTCTTTGGGCACTCCGATACGATAATCTGTCCTTGTCACCGGGACAAAATTGCATACCGCGATTATTTCATTGCCCGTTTCATCAATCCGACGGAAAGCAATCACGCTTTGAAGATAATCGTCGTGGGATATCCACGCGAAGCCGTCCCAACTGTCGTCTCGCTCCCAAAGAGCGGAATTTTCAAGATAAAACTTATTGAGCTCCTTTGAAAACTCGTGAATCTGTCTGTGTCGTGAATCTGCAAGGCAAGCCCAGTCTATCTCTTTTTTCTCGTCCCATTCGGTGTCCTGGGCAAACTCCGAGCCCATGAAGGATAGTTTCTTGCCCGGGTGGGCGGTCATATACGCCATGAAGGCACGGTATGAAGCGTATTTTTGCTCCAAGCTCGCTCCGCTCATCTTGCCTATGAGAGAGGCTTTGCCGTGGACAACCTCGTCATGCGACACAGGCAGGATATAGTTTTCCGAGAAGCTGTAGAAGAAGCTGAATGTAAGCTTGTTGTGATTATTCGCCCTGAAAATCGGATCAAGCTTCATGTAGTCTAAGACGTCGTTCATCCAACCCATGTTCCACTTGTAGTTAAAGCCCAAGCCCCCGACATCAACAGGCTTTGTCACCAGCGGCCATGCCGTGGATTCTTCCGCTATCATCAAAACGTTAGGGTTCCTTGCGAAAACAGCTGTGTTGAGATTGCGAAGAAAGTCAATCGCTTCATAGCATTCATGCCCGCCGTCCTTGTTCGGTCTCCACTCGCGTCTGTCATAGTCAAGATAGAGCATTGAGGCAACCGCATCAACACGCAGACCGTCAATGTGGAAACGTTCGAGCCAGTAGCAGGCGTTTGAAATGAGGAAGCTTTGAACCTCGGGCTTGCCGAAGTCAAAGACGTGCGTTCCCCACGAGAAGTGGTCTTTCTTTAACGGGTCGGCATATTCATAAAGGCATGAACCGTCAAATTCATAGAGCCCTGCCGCGTCCTTGGGGAAGTGCCCCGGCACCCAGTCGAGGATTACCCCGATATCGGCGGCATGGAACATATCAATCATCTTGCAGAAATCAGCGGGTGTGCCGTAGCGTGATGTCGGTGCGAAATATCCGATAATCTGATATCCCCACGAGCCGTCGAAGGGATACTCGGCAAGCGGCATCAGTTCCAGATGCGTATATCCCATCTCTTTGAGATAGGGGATGATTTCCGACGCGAATTTGACATAGTCAAAGGGTGAGCCGTCGGAATATTGCCGCCACGAACCCAGATGTGCCTCATAGATATTCATGGGGGATTTATAGATGTTTTTGGTCTGCTTTCGTTTGTAATAATCTGCGTCGCTCCACGCGAAGCCGTCTATTTCAAAATACTTTGAAGCCGTGCCCGGGCGGGTTTCCATATGTGTTCCGAAGGGGTCGCATTTATTGACAACGCTTTTATGTTTTGATTCGATTGAAAATTTATAGGTGAAAAACTGCCTTATGTCAGGCAGGAAAATCTCCCAGACAGACTTGTCAAATATCTGTGTCAGAGGGTTTTTGTCCCTGTCCCAGTTGTTGAAATCGCCCACAATCGACACCGACTTCGCGTTCGGAGCCCAAACGCGGAAGAACACGCCCTGTGTTCCGTCCTTTGTTCCCTTGTGTGCACCGAAATAGTCGTGCAGGTCAAAGTTTGTGCCTTCATGGAAAAGATGGAGCGGCAGTGCCGCGGGGTCTTTAGACACGTCGGCGGACGAGTTCGTTTTTATTTCAACGGCTTTAGCCGTTTTTTTATTCTGCATAGCAATCACTCTCCAAATGCCGGGGGAAATTTTTTCCTTTTATTTATCTATTTTAAGTATAGCAGATCGTAAAGGAAATTGCAATACCCTTTGTGAATATTCTATAGTTTTGCATGAAGAAATTTTCTGAATTTGTATTGTTTGACGAAACATATGTGCTTATTTTGCATATATTGTTAATTTATTGCTATAAAAGCAAGGGTTTTGTCATCAGAGCGGCTGTAATCGTCTTCAAAGTCGGCGCCCTGAAAGGGCTCAGTCTCGGCAATAATCTTTGCGGCAAGCTCGGGGGGAACATCCTCTTCCTTTAAGATTTCTTCCATCTTTGAAAATGCCATAACGCCGTCTGAAAAGAGGGCGATTTTATCGCCGCTTTTGACATTGAAGGCAAAAGAATCGGGCTCGTTATCAATGATAATCCCTGCCGGCAGGCTTGTGCCCTGATACTCGACGATTTCGTCACCCGTCTTTGCAACCGTTTTTGCCGCTCCGAGTTTGCTCAGGGAACAAACGCCTGTATAGCGGTTTATTATCAGCAGATCAAGCGTGGTGGTTGTTTCGTCGTTGCTTTTTTCTTCAAGGGTGAAGTTTGCAAAGCGGAGAGCTTTTATCGGATCAACTCCGCCCTTAATGAGCTCCGATACCATCGAAACCGCCATTGCACTTTCAACGGCGGCTCTTGCTCCGCTTCCCATGCCGTCGGATATGACAAAACAAACACTTCCGTAACCGTCGGTAAAGCTTTCAAAGCTGTCGCCCGAATATCCGCCCGAAACACGTTCTTCGGCAGGTTTTTCATATAGCCCGAAGTCGATTTGCAGATTTGCCTCTTCCGAAAAAATATAAAGATAACTCTTTTTAGCTCTTTCAAAAAACGGTTTATCTTCCGTTGTCCTGCCGGTTACGCTTTCAAGAGCAGTTTTAATCCGCTCTTTCATGTCTTCGGAAAGTTCTGAAGATATGAATATTTCGGCATGAAAGAAGCCGTTTTTATCAAGTCCGGCGTTGATATTAAAGACAGCAGAAAGGGATGATAATAAACCGCTTAAAAGTTTTTCCGCTTCAAAGTCTGTTTCTGTTATTTCCTGCCGCAAGCCGCTCTCAAAAATATCCGAAGCGAGGCGAAGGCTTGTTAAACCTTCGGAAGTGATTAAATTTTCTCCGCCCTTATTTTTTCCGTAAACAGGCAGATTATTCAAGACGGCGGCGGCACGCTCCGATTTTTCAACCACCCGCTTGAATATATCCGAAAAGCGTTTTGTCCTCGCCCCTTCGGAGCCGACGGCTTGCCCCCTATCCATTCTCTTTAAAAAGGGTGCATAAATCCGCTCGGGAAGAATCAGGAAGATAATCAAGCTCATGAAGATTTCAACGAATATGTATAGCGAATCGCCCGGAAAGCCCGTGACAATCGCGGCGGAAAGCGAAACTATCGTGAATGCCACTGCGGCAGGAAGTTTCCCCGAATATCGGAAAAGTGAAAATACCATTCCGGCGGCGGCAATAATAAAATATAAGTTTAGATTAGCCGGGTTATTTAAGGCTTGTCCGAGCATGGAAAGTGCAAAAACAGGCATTGCAAAACCATTCCCGAGGACAAACGCTGCGATAATGACCGAAAATATTCCCGCAAACCGCCCGAGAGCCAGCCCAAAGGGGGATATGGCGGTAAGCGAATTGATTATGATAACAAAAACAAAGGCTTCAGAGGCTTTGCCTGTGATCGATTGAAATTTCTTACCGAGACCGTTTTTAGCGGAGATGAAAACCGCTGTCGCCGCCGCACACAAAATGCCGCGAAAAAGCACCGCCATGGCAAGGGTTGCCGAAAACGGTGTTATATCGGACAGCGACACCGCAATAACAAGCCCCGATACTATATATATCAAGCCCGAAAAGGCGATCTTCGCCGGGCGGCCTTTGAAAGGATTCCGACGTGCCGTGATCATGCCGAACGCCGAAATCACCGCCATCGCGACGATATCGGTTATGTGTGCGGTGACCGTTCCCGATATTATGTATCCCGCAAGTGCTCCCGTCAGAGCCGCCGCCGAAAAAAGGGGCGAAAGTGCCGCCGCAAATGCTGCTGAGGCAGGAATCGAAACATCTCCGACAGCCGCATTTGTGAAGATAAATGAAAGCAATGCGGCGGCAAACACGCTTACAAGCTGTGTGTGTTTTGTTTTCAGAAATTCCGGCGTTTTAATCTTCTTTTTTAAATTCTCTTGTAATAACATATATTTTTCACCTCTGCAAAATGTACCTAAACTATTGTAGCACATCTGTCTGTCTAATTTTGTCAATATACAGATTTGAAAAACTAAAAATTTACCGAAAATTAATTTTTATAACTGTTGACAGAATAGTTTTTGTATGCTATACTTATGATGTGGGTGTATCCACTTATACGGATGTTTGTTTTTCCGGCTATATCCACTTATACGGAAAATCGTTTTCGGGGGACTTTGCAAAACATGGCTGAAACCACCTTTAAGTACCCAATGCTCCAAAAATTACAGGATGCCGGTGCGGATATCAAAAATGCAGTCGCAAGGATGATGGATAACGAAGACCTTGTGAATAAATTTCTGCTGGGCTTCCCCGATCCGGCACGCCTTGATTCCATTAAGGCGGCTGTCGCTGCACGTGACTATAAACTCCTTGAAGAAACCGTTCACAAGATTAAGGGAACTGCCGGAAACCTCGGGCTCACAAAACTTCACGCTATTGCAAGCTTATTTGTGAACCACATTCGCCAAAAACACCCCCAGTTTTTCGATGAAGATTTTGAGAATTTGGCTAATGAATATACCAAGATGAGCGGAATCATCGAGCAGTACCTATAATTAGCAATTTGCATAAAATTACATCTTTTTATTCAAAAATATTAAACAAAATTACTTGATTTGTCTTTACTTTTATGCTATAATAAACGGAACCGACATAAAATGAATAATCTTTTATAAAAATTTCATAAATTATTAACTACAGCTTTACAAAAGCTGTTCGGAGATTTACATATGAGAAACGTGCTTATTACCGGTGTTTCCGGGCTGATCGGTACTGAAGTCGCAAATACGCTTCTTAACAAAGGCTTCACCGTTGTCGGGACAGACACTCGTCCGCCCTC
>JAISIC010000066.1 GCA_031262225.1 Ruminococcus sp.
AATTTTGATTAGGCAGACCGGACTCACCTCGATTGCGATTCCGGCACGCTCTTAACAGCCTCTGTTATATAAGTGTCATTTTGAGGTCGTTTTGTTGCGTGCGGAATAAAATTTGTGAACACTGCACAACTTATATGCGTAAATTTAGTGATATTAAACAAAATATGAACTGTAACCCATCTCAACGACTGTATCAACAGCAGTTGAAACATCAGATTGCGTTAAGCCTGCGATATAGGGATATATTGGCATAGAGCCTGTTTTGTCCTTGCATATATCAAGTATAAAACGAACTCTGGTATTTACATCCATGTCGGTGAGAATCGTTTCGGTGCCGTTTACGACTATTGTCGTGGGGAAGGAGGCAACATCTATTTTTATAACGGCAGCCGTTTCTCCCAAACGATCGGGATGAAGAACCTCTGCCGTGCCCTGTGCGACACTGTCTGCGGACATCATAAGAAACGGAGTGCCGCCGTTTTCGGTGACAGCGTTTGATACAATATCCCAAACATTAAGAAGTGCTTCATATCTTGCAGGATCCTTAACTTTAGTCCCTATATAGTTAAGGTCGGAGTTACGAAACGGCGGGAAGACCAAACCGTCGAATATTATTTCTGTAAACCCTGCCGAAGCCGCCTCTGTCGCTATTGTTTTAAGATATTCCTGTGCATCGGTGTCAAAGGGGGATATCCAAGGCTTGCCGCCGTTTGACGGGGAATTGTCATACCAGCGCGAGTTGTCGCTTTCAAATTTATATACACCGCGATAGTTTGCAAACGGCGTGTTGTCTTCAAGCAGGTTTATACTGCAAACGGGGGTCATTTCGGAAGCGATTATAGTTTCGGCTATTTCGGAGGCGGTGAGAGTTCCGGTGACAATTCCCGTACTGACTGCCATCTCTGCTTCGGTTTTGTAGGTCAAAGCGCCTCCCGGGAGTTTGAGCGGTATTACAACAGCGGTGTAGCCGTTCGCCTTTGCATCGTCAACAGCATCTTCCAAAGACGATTTTGAAGCAAGAGATGATATAGGCAGAGTAAATCCTGTTACAGATTTATTTATGGTCGGCTCAAAAACGGTTCCTCCCGTTTCGGAAGGGTTATCCTGAATTTTCGTGATAGGAGCAGTTGACACTTCGCTCGAAACGGGCGGAGTCCAGCCTTCAGGCTTAATGTCATCGCTTCTGTTAAGAAACTTAAAGAGGGGACCTGCTAAAATATAGCCGAGGTAAACAAGAGCTGCTAAAAGCAGTAGTATAACGAGTATCTGAAAAGCCTTTGCAGTGTTCTGCTTTCTTCTGCCTGTTCTTGTACGGTATACCTTTCGTCCCGCCACAAAAATCCCTCTTTCATTAATCTGTTTATATGGTAACCAACTTATATGCCGAAAAACGCCATACCCATAAATCCTAAAAAAATCAAACTTGCCGGATAGCCTTTGAAGCTCTTGGGCATATTTTCGGAATGTAAAACCTTTGAAACGGCGGAATGGATAACAACCGCCAGCGAAAAACCCAACCCAGAAAATAACCCGTAAAATATATAGGTTAAAAGTGTCTTCTCATCGCCGATATTCATCTGTGCAGCTGTCAGCATTGAACCGAAGACAGCGGAATTGAATGCGGCGGTGTGGATGTATTTTTTTATCTCCGAAAAGTGTGCACTCATAATTCCCGATAAAATGACAAGGGTAAGGATATATATCACACCTAAGACGGCGGCGTAGACGGGGATTTTAAGATACTGTCCAAAAGGAATTATTTCAAGTATCATGTCGGTGTAGTAGGTTAGGAGTGCAGAGGCGGTCATTATCCATGTGATGGAAAGGCAGAAACCTGCGATATATCGCTTTTTTGTGCCTGAACCGGATATACCCGATATAATGAGCAGCGAGCTTGCTCCATAAACACCGGAAAAGAAGATATTATTAAGGAGTATAACTGTGAATGCAAAGGACATCACATTTCCGATTGTCAGTGCGTTAATGGTCGTATACCCCCGTTTCGATCAGAATATAGCGATAAATCCCTGCGAATACGCCGAGAAGTATCAGCCCGCCGAAAACATATCCGAAGACAGGCATCGGCGAGTCAAGCCCGACAAGCACTCCGTAGACGGTTCCGTATGAGATTATTTCGCGAATTACCGCAAAAACGAGTAAAGATATGTCGAAACTTAAAATCATCGAAAATATAAATAAAACTTTTTGCGATTTTTTCTTGAGGTTTCGTTTGTCAAAACGCTCTAAAATAAGTGAATTAACACAGATACATCCGAGATAGGTGACAATTTTAGCTGTTTCTGCGGGGAAAATCGCGGTCACGAGCATCTGTGACGGGAGATACACACAAGAGGCAATTAAAATATATAATATAATGCGGACGGTATAAGGAGTTTTAGCAAGCGGAAGAATGTTTATTATTGCAGCTGTCACCGCTGTAATGATTGTAAAGCAGATTGCGGTTATCAAAGCGGTTTTCAGACTGTCCGACGTGAAGATTGCCGCAGACAACACAAGCCCGGTTATGAAAAGCGGGTTTTTGGTTATTAAACCTTTTTTGATGATTTCAAGCGTTTTTGACATAATAACCTATCGACATAATTTATGAAAGTTTGATTTTTTTAAACCGATCCGGGATGATATTCTTCAGTCCCCAGCCGCTGTTTGCAAAGTAGACGGCAAGCGGTGAGAGGATTACAGCCGCGAAGAAGCCGCCGTATTCGTTTTTGGAGTACCATACAAACAATGCACAGACACCGCCGAGCAAAGCTCCGTAGATGAGCTTTGCGGAGAATCCCGAGAAACGTGAAGTCAGAGTTAAAGCCGTCAGGGTTATTGCCGGCAATATTCCGGCAAGAGCGTACAGGCAGACGGTGATGTCACCTCGAACTGCGTAAGTGATTCCGAAAAAGACCGCACAGGCTGTGATAAAGGAAATACCGGAAAAGTCACGTCTGATGATGAAAAACACAGCGGCGGCGATAATAAGGAGCAAACAGCCTCCCATCATAAACGGGAGCCTTCCGGCAACAAGTTCGGGTATGTCACCTGTGATTACACCTTCATTGATGAGCCTTCCGAAGAACGAGCCGCCGGCATTTTCGGGGTAGATTACGGCTGAGAGCGGCAGATCGGTGAATATTCGGGTGAAGATGTTAAGCCTGCCGGGGAAAGCATAGAAGACAAAGAGCAGGGCTCCTGCGGACGGGTTTATAATCTCGCTTCTCACTCCGCCGAATGCCGCCCGTAACACTAAAACCGATACGACCGCACCGGCTATGACGGCACCGTACGGGATGGTCACAGGCATTATGACGGCATTTATAAGCCCGGTTCCGATTGCGGGCAAAAATCCCGAAAAGAGGGTCTTAGGCTTTAAGCTTTTATATCTTAAAAGCGATGCGGCAATGTCTGATAAAACGGCGGCTGCCACGGAGATTAAAGCTATGACGGCGGCACGCCTTCCGTAATAGAAGACCGCAGTTATCGCAAGGACGGATGTTACTATCAATGTATCAACCGCAAATTTGTTAGGGTTTGCGGGCTGTACAGGGGATTTTAAAGAATCTGACACTTGTGACTCCTTGAAAATTTGCATGGGGGTGAATGGATTGAAGATTGAAAAGATGGGTCAGGAGACGATTAAAGTAACTGTTCTTAATACCGAGCTTGCCGGTTACGGCATCGCCCCGGGAAGCCTCACCGGTGATAATATGTATACACATACATTCTTTACGAATGTGTTCGGAGAAATTAAAAGGAAATTTTCGGTCGAGCTTAAGGGGTTGTTTCTTTATCTGGAGGTATTTACCATCATGGAGGACAGGACATATATATATATTTCAATGATGAATGAGCCGGACATTGAAAACGAAGAGAAACTGACATATGTTTGCTTTTCGGATAGTCTTGAAGATTTGTCGCGAGCCGCAAAGGATATTGTAACTCAAACCGATAAAAGCATTGAAAGCAGGTTTTATATTTCCGATGAAGGATATTTCCTTGTTGTGAAAACGGAAGCGATTTTAAGCCTTTGCTTCATAGGAAGCTCTGATTACTGTGCTGAATATATCGAGGAGCATTTTGAGGTTGTTGAAGAGGAAAACGCCGTTGATAAGTTAGCGGGATTAATGTTTTAGCGTAGCTACAGCGGCTTTAATGTCATCGGCACCGAAAAGGAATGATCCCGAAACAAGCACATCTGCGCCGGCATCGCGGACAACTTTCGCTGTGTCGGCGTTTATTCCGCCGTCAACCTCAATGAGAGCCTTACTGCCCCGCTCCTGAAGCTTATTTGACAGAGTTTTAATCTTCCCGGGTGAACGTCCGTCGAACTCCTGACCGCCGAAACCGGGCTCAACCGTCATGATAAGAAACATATCAGCGGTGTCAAAGAAGGGATAAAGCACCGAAACCGGGGTGTCAGGCTTAATAGATATGCCCGCCTTTTTGCCCATCGCCTTAATATGACTGATCGTTTTTGCGGCATCTGTCATTGACTCATAGTGGATTGTAATCATATCTGCACCGGCATCCGCAAAATGCTTTATGAAATTCTGCGGCTTATCAACCATGAGATGAACATCAAAAAATGCATCGGGGAGAGCCTTTTTGCAGGACGAGAGGACCGGGATTCCGTATGTAAGGTTATTTGCAAAATGCCCGTCCATGACGTCGAAATGTATCCAGTCGGAGCCTGCTGCAACTGCTTTTTTCATATCAAAAGCAAGGTTTGAAGCATCTGCTGACAGAATAGATGCCGCTATAACTACACCCATAAATTATCCTTTATAATAAAATACATACGAATAATGTTATTATAGCATATTTTCAGATAAAAATCAAGTATAAATACGCATTTTTAGCAGAAAAAATTATTTATTTATATTTAATGTAAATACAGCGAAATGCGGGTCGATTTTTGTTTATAATGACGATTAGCACAGAAAATTGAAATTATTTTCAAAAAAAGCTTGCATTATTATGTGAGTTGTGTTATAATAATTATAACATCATGAAAACTGCGAGACCGGAGAAATCCGGTCTTAGCTTTTGAACGGGGTTTGTAATTGTGGCTAAAAAAGGCGGAAACATCGCAGGGCTGACACTAAGTTTAGCAAAGGGTTTTGCCGACGAACTCGGTCTGACACTTTGGGACGTGGTTTATGAAAAGGAAGGTTCGCTTTGGTATCTTCGAGTTTATATCGAAAAGCCGGACGCAGTCCTTTCCATCGACGACTGTGTGGCTATGACGCGTCCGCTTGACAAGGCTCTCGACGAGCTTGACCCGACAGATGAAAGCTATATTTTAGAGGTCAGTTCGCCCGGTTTGGGGAGAAAACTCGTCAAAGACTCACATTTTGAAAGCTATGTCGGCGAACCCGTGAAGATCAGGTTTGTGCGAGAGCAGGAGGGGCTTCGTGAAATAACGGGGATACTCAAATCATTCAATAAAGAAACCGTGATAATATTAACAGGCGATAACGAAAAGGAAATACGTCGGGCAGACACTGCTTATATCAAGGCTGACGACGAAGATATATTCGCTGATTTTGATGAATAAAGAGGGAACAGGGAAAATGAAGAAAGCAGCAAAAGAGGTTATTGACAC
>JAISIC010000085.1 GCA_031262225.1 Ruminococcus sp.
GTCTGCCCTATGGATTTAAGGTAATTCACGAGGTGTTCGTCAATAAGCAGGATTATTTCGTAAATCACGGGAAGTATGGATTTATAAAGCTTTGCATCCCATTTTTCCAACGCCTCGGAAAGGACTGTGTGGTTTGTGTATGAACATACCTTTCGTGCGATATCGAAGCTTTCGGCGAAGGTCAAACCCTCTTTGAACATTAAAATCCGCACGATTTCGGGGATAGCCACAACCGGGTGGGTGTCGTTTAGCTGCACAGCATACTGCTCGGCGAAGTGCGAGAAATCAGAGCCGAACCGCTTTTTATACTGTTTTACTATCGTTTGGATTGTCGCCGACACGAAGAAATACTGTTGCTTAACTCTGAGCCGTAGTCCCTTTTCGTAGTTATCATTCGGATAGAGCACATCCGAAATTGCCTCGGCGTTTATCACGTCCTCCGAAGCCTTTGTGTATTCCTGCCGGTCAAACTCCGCGAAGTCAAAGCCGCGAAGCGATTCAGCCTGCCAAAGGCGGAGCGTGTTTATAGATTTCATGTCATATCCGATAATCGGCATATCATAGGGGACAGCCAAAACGGAGCTGTCGGCAAAATCGACAACAACCGCCTCACTCTCACGCCTAACCTCCCAAGGGTCGCCCTGACCAATCCAAGCGTCAGCCTCTTCACCCTGAAAACCGTTATGAATATACTGCTTGAAAAGCCCGTAGCGATAGCGTATGCCGTAGCCGGTGAGCGGAATATCACACGCCGCCGCGGAATCAAGAAAACACGCCGCAAGCCTGCCCAGACCGCCGTTACCAAGAGCGGCATCTTCTATCTCTTCAAACTCGTTAATGTCAATCCCCTTGTCGGCTAAGACCGACTTCACGTTTTCCAAGAGCCCCGCACAGTAAAGGTTATTGAATACCGCGCGCCCCATCAAAAACTCGCAGGAAAGATAGCAAGCCTGACGGGCGTTATTTCGCCGTTCGGTGTCGGATTTCCATTTGTCGGAAATTTCCGCCATAACTGCCTTAGCCACGGCGTCGTGAAGCTGTCGCACCGTTGCACTTTTTATGTCGGTGTTTTCAGATTTGAGGATGTTTTCAATAGCTTGGTAATCAATCATTGCGGTTTTTCCTTTTATATTTAGTCTGCCGTATAAATATAGACTTTGTCGCCTATCGTGAGCTTAGTTCCGCCCTCTAAGGTTCCGTCAAAACTCTCTGTCAGCTTGTTAAAGGTTATTATATCAAGATTTCTGTAATAAAATACTGCCGAAAGCTTGTCGCCCGTCTTAATAATCGCACATCTGTCACGCATAAAGCGGATATAATCGCCGTTTTCGGCGCCGGTTCCGTCATCGGAAACGGCTACATATTTCACATTCATAATAATGTCGTTTGTGTGGTCGGTCTTAATGTCGGAATGGTCAATCGAAGCGATGATAAACTCGTCACCGAGCTTTACATTCTCGTGAACTGCCGCCTCGCCGTCGGAAGTATATTTTCCCGGGATATATGCCATGAGGGTGATCCATTCATCGGCAACAGGGTTAATCATATTCATCCGCAGAAGATATATACGGGTGTCACCCGACATATAAAACCCTGCAACTTTTCCGCCGAAAAGATATTCCTGATCTGCGGCAAAATATTGCTTTTCCGCATCGGTTATAATACCATCTTCGGTGAGTCCGTCTTCAATTAGAGCATCGGAAAGGCGGATATATTTTTTATTCGCTCTGTCATAGACAAAGGAATATACATAGGGATCACGCCCGTAGGTCGGGTATTCAATCGAAGTTCCGATATATTGCAGATATTTATCCGTTTCAAAGGAATATGCTCTGATTTCAAAGTTCCCCTCATAACTTTCATCGGAAAGTGCCCTGTCTGCAACACGAGCGTCGGCTTCGATACTGTTTTCAATGTCGGAATTTATCATCATAATCTGTCGGCGAACCTCTTCGTTTGATGACCTTGAGGCATCGAATTTGATAAGCTCGACAACAGAGCCGAGATCAATAGCACCGACATTTTCTTCTTTTTGAAGTGATACGCCATCGTCTTTAGTTTCAGCAAAAGCTGATACCGATAATGTACCTACTGCCAATACTAATGCCAAAACCGCCGAAAAAAGTTTTTTCATGTTTTTCTCCTCTGTTATTTTTTTCGTGAAAATCTATCTATAATACCCGAAAGTCCTGCACCGACAACCGTGCAGGCTGTGGCTTCAAGGATGCCGTTTAGAGCGGCGACGGTTGCCAATATGTAAAGGATAATGCTTGTTCCGTCAAAGTCAAGCACAGCTGCGACCTCGGTGTTTTTTCCGAAGATTAAAAGCAGTGTTCCTAAGAAGAAGAAGGTATTGCAGAGTGAACCCATAAGTGCGGCGGAGGGATAAAGAATCCGATACCGCATTTTATTTGATAAAAGTTTAGCAAACAGCCCGGGCAAGAGCCCTGCCAAAACGCGGGTGGGAACGCAGACCAAAAATGCTCCCACAGGGTTCAGCCCGAATAACATCGCACCGAAAGCGTCTGTGCCTGTCACGCAGGTTGAGAACGAAGTTAAGCCGAAGACGAGCCCTAAAAATGCACCGCCGGCAGGTCCTGTGATAATTGCACCGACAACGACCGGAACCATCAGAAAGGAGATTACAAGCGGTCCGACGGGGAGATAGCCAAGCGGGGTGAGCGACATTAAAATTGTCACCGCCGTGAGGATTGAAAGCTGTACAAGCTTTAAAATTTTATCATCTGCCATTGTTTTAGTTACCGAATTTGCCTGTTTCATGTTGCCTCCACTGGTATCTCATATGTAATGAGTACACCGTATAAAAATAAATTAGGTATTCCGCTTATAGATTGCCGCAAGTCCGTTTAAGACGAGTGTGTCATCGATTACAACCTGTTCCTCACAGTATCTCGATGCGATTTTCGCATAACGCCCGGTGAGTACTACCCCTGCATCTTCGCCCAAAATCGCTTTATACCGTTTCACGAAACCGTCGATAACAGCCGCCGCCGCATAAACAATTCCGGATTTCATACAGCTTTCGGTGTTTGTTCCGAGCACGCTGTATGCGGCAGATTCGCTGACATGGACCCTGGGAAGCTCCGCCGCATTATCTGAAAGTGCACGAAGCGACAGATTAAACCCCGGAACAAGAGCTCCTCCGCGGACAATTCCATCCCTGTCAATGACGGTGAAAGCCGTTGACAGTGAAAGATCACAGGTTATAACGGGGTAACCATAACTCCCCGCCGCTCCTGCCGCGATTGCAACAAGGTTTGCACCCAGAGCCGCCGGGTTGTCGATTCTGATATTAAGACCGGTTTTCACACCCGGACCTATTACCACAATACGCCCGCCGTTAGTAATCCGCCCTACAGCTTCGCTTATAACTCCGGCACCGATATCGGAAACATCGGCAATAACAGCTCCGTTGAGAGTTCGCTTACCTAACATTGTTTGCAATTTAATTGTATACTCGTCCGCTGTGACAGCAGATGGAGTTACAAACTGCGTTCTAAAGGAAAGCTTGTCGTCCTCAAACAGACCTATGTCGGTGAACTCGTTGCCGGAATTAATCGCTAACAGCATATTTTCTCCAAACACAAAAACGGTATGTCTTAATCGGAAAATACCGATTATATTATACCATACCGTTTATGATTTTTCTTTACAGAACTATGTATAAACTGTTAATTCCTTAACTTGTTATCTTGTTATCTTGTTATCTTGTTATTCTGCGGCGATAAGGCGAATCGAAAGCTCGATTAGGTCTTTAATCTGCGGTTTGGAGAACTGACCGTCTGCACCGACAGCAACACACTTTTGAATCATCTGTTCGTTTATCAGCGATGAGAAGAGGAGCACGGGGATTTTTTTAAGGGTGCGGTCGTCTTTAATGCGTTTGGTGAGGGCGTGTCCGTCCATCTTCGGCATTTCGATATCGGAGATAACACAGGCGATATGGTCGGTGATTTCGCCTTCGACATTTTTAAAGCTTGAAACATATTCCCAAGCGTCAAGCCCGTTAGAAAAGGAAACAATATTTTTAAATCCGACTTTTGAAAGGGATTTCACAACCATTTCGTTGAGGAAAGCGGAGTCGTCGGCGACAACAAGGCGTTTGTTCCCAACCCTGTCTGACATAAGGGTGAGGCTGTCTATGCCGCTGTCATCGAAGCCGGAGGTGAGGTTTAGTTTTGAAACAATCTTTTCAAAGTCCATGATTATGATGATCTTGCCGTCTATTTTAACAACGCCGGTGGATATTCCCGCTTCTGTGCCGGAGCTTCCCATTGCGGGCGGGTCTGAGATATCGGACCATGAAATTCGCTGAATACCCTCGACATTGCCGACTCTGAAAGCAACGGTAAGCTTGTTAAATTCACATATAACAAACATATTTTTTTCCGGTTTTTTGGTGGCGTTGATGACTTTATGCAGATCGATAACGGAGATAAGTTTGTCGCGGGGGATGAAGACACCCTCAACCTCCGGTGCGGCGTTCGGCACAGGAGTAACCTCGGAGTCGATCATAATCTCGACTACCTTCGCGATGTTTATTCCGAAAAGACTGTCCCCGACTTCAAAGACCAGCAGTTCAAGTTCGTTGGTTCCGCTTTCAAGCAGTATATTAGTTTCCATATATATCCTCTCGATAGAGATATTTGGCAAGGGTTTATCCGTGCTTACTATTATAATACATTTCTTACGAAAAATCAATAGATTAATTATAAATTTTTATTAAAAGTTGACAGAAAAAATTTTTCGTGATATAATAGCTATTGAGGTAGAGTGGAAAATGAAGATATATTTAGACAACTGCTGCTATAACAGACCGTTTGACTACACCGAATGGCGGCGAGATAACCTTTGGACCCTTATGACGACCGACGAAATTCTTGAAACTGCGGCTAAAAACACCGAAAATTATATACCGCCTGCCGGGACAGAAATAATTTAAACTTGAGGAGAATTTGTACCCTTTTCGTCAAGTTCCCTTAAAATTTCATCCGCAAGATAGCCGTCGCTTCGGCAGTGCATTTCTCCTAAACCTGTCTCCATATCAGCATATACGTCCGACTTAAAGAGCATTTCTATAACTTTGCGACGGGTTATGCCTGTTTTTTCGTACACTAAATTAATGATTCGCAAATATTTATGATTAAGTAAAAATCTTCTTCGGGTCATGGCAGTCCTCACCTCCCTCCCATTATACCACCGCTATAAAAATTTGTCAATAGAAAATACTCCCCCTTATCAGGGGAGTACTTTTGCTTTTTGGGGGATTTTAGGTTGTTGCCCTGTCGCGGCGGCTTGAAAAACTGTTCTGTCCGTCTCTGCGAAAAAGCATTGTGATACACCAGATTGCAGCTACACCGACGATAATATAGACAATACGCGAGAGCGCCGAGCCTACACCGAAGATTGAAGACACAAAGTTGAATCCGAATATACCGATAAGAAGCCAGTTAAGACCGCCTATTATTGTTAATACAAGTGCTAACTTATTCATATAAATATCCTTTAATTTCTACAGATTATCTATTATATATGAATCTGCATTTTTCGTCTGCAATTCATCTGTCCATATAATACGCCCTTTTTCACCGTTTTATCACAAGTAATAATTACAAGCAATTTCACATATAAATTTCTGATAGCTTTATGGGACTTCGTACAGTAACAATTTGCCCGAATGAGCGTAATATATATTGAAGTTTTAAAACTTTAATATTTACATAGGAGGACTTTAACATGAACGAAAAATACAACTGCTTTAAAGAAGCGGTTTGCGT
>JAISIC010000003.1 GCA_031262225.1 Ruminococcus sp.
TCTGGGCCGTGTCTCAGTCCCAATGTGGCCGTTGAGCCTCTCAGCCCGGCTACTGATCGTTGGTTTGGTGAGCCGTTACCTCACCAACTGCCTAATCAGACGCGAGCCCATCCTTAAGCGATAAATCTTTGATAGCAAAGAGATGTCTCTTCGCTATATTATGCGGTATTAGCGTTCGTTTCCAAACGTTATCCCCCTCTTAAGGGCAGGTTGCTCACGTGTTACTCACCCGTCCGCCACTAAGTTAAGGAGCAAGCTCCTTAACTCCGTTCGACTTGCATGTGTTAAGCGTGCCGCCGGCGTTCATCCTGAGCCAGGATCAAACTCTTTAATATATTATATATCAATCGGGGTTTCTCCCCAAATCATATCAATACTAAAGCTTTTACCAAGCGTGTCCCATTTTTTATCCTGTCGGACTTCAGGCTTTTTGTTTTTCTTACAGAGTACTCTAATATCATACACGCAAATCTCTTCGCATATACTCTACCAAAGCCCCCAAAAGAATTTCAAGGGTTCTTTTAGCTTCGTTTATTGTTCGGTTTTCAAGATTCTAGGGTCTCGCTTCGCGAGCCTCCAGTACGTTCGCCTTCGGCGAAGTACACAGATTTTGCTTCGCAAAATCTTGCTTCCGGAGGTTTACTTGCGTTTCCTTCGGAAACTCCAACTCGCTTCGAGCGTGACCTTCGCATCCCCCGCAGAGAGGGTGCTTTGCTATTATATCACAGTCCGCCTTGCTTGTCAAGACTTTTTTTAAGGATTTTTGTTAAACTTTTATGAACAAATTCCCTTAAATAAGTTTTCCTCGCCGCGAGACAGCTTATATATTTTATCACTTCCCTTTTCCTTTGTCAAGCGTTTTTTTAAAATTTGTCGAATTGCCAAAAATATTGCCGAATTTCACACATTATTTAACTATAACGGCAATTGTGATAGCAATATTGCCCTTTATTTTTATGTATTTTACATTTTCAAAGCCCAAGCTCTTAATAAACCGTTTGTAATCCTCATGATCGAACTCAAGCTTCGGCGAAAAACCCACCAATTTATATAGTGTAATTAAGAATTTGCTTGTACCTGATAAACTTTTCGTCAAGGCAAGCGGCAGAATAAGCCTTGCGGACGTGATTCTATAGAGCTCGTCGGCGGCTTTCTTCGGGTCATCCAACAGATGCAGAACCTGTGCGGCGATAACGGTATCAAATGCTCCGTCAGGCTCGCCGGTCTCGTATATGCTTCGTTTTGAGATCGTCACGTTCTTAATGCCCTGTTTTCGGATTTTCTCCGCCGCAACTTTCAGCATATTTTCTGAAATGTCAGTGCATAGGACGCTTTCAGCCTTTTTCGACACGCCGATTCCGATTGCCGCTGTACCGCAAGCCGCCTCAAACACCCTTGCACCCTCAGGTGTGAGGTCGATAACCGCTTTCACCATCTTCCGATACGAATCGCCGTTTCTACGCTCAAAAAAATCATAGAGCGGAGCCCAAATATCCCAAAAAGTCTTTTTCATATTATACCCTTTCTTTACGTAAGCTTTGTGCTCTGAGCGAGTTGGCAACAGCGATTATCGACACGCCGACGTCGGCGAAAACTGCAAGTTCAATCCCCGTTACACCGAGAGCCGACAGCACTAAAACCGCAAACTTGACGACAAGTGAAAATATTATATTTTGGATTGCTATAGACCTTGTTTTCTTTGAAATTTTAATCGCGGTAATCACCTTCGCAGGGTCATCATCGGCAATGACGGCATCTGCGGCTTCAACCGCCGCCGCCTGACCCAAACCGCCCATTGCAAATCCGCAGTCTGCAAGTGCAAGAACCGGTGCATCGTTAATTCCGTCTCCGACAAAGACCGCCGCACCGTGTGCGGATTTTTTAATACTTTCAAACGCTGTTACCTTGCCGGTCGGCAGAAGGTCTGCATGAACATCAGAAATTTTCAGCACATCAGCCGTCTTTTTGGCATTCTCCGCACGATCGCCCGAAAGCATATGCGAGGTTACTCCTATTTCAGAAAGCTTTTTAATAGTATAAGCTGAATGAAGCTTAACGGTATCCGAAATGCAGATATTCCCGATTACAGCACCGTTTAGTACAACGTCCACGCCCTCAGATGATTTTCTGACAGAAACTTCACCTTCCGGGAGATCGGCAGAAACTCCGATACCCGCAATTTCGTGTATCTCAACCTTTTCGGGCAATTCACTGCCCTGTTTTTCGATATATGCCCTGACAATCGCCTTTGCAATCGGGTGATTTGAGCCCGACTCGACTACCGCCGCAAGTTTAAGAATTTGTTCGCTTGAAAAATCCGACAGTGGCGATATTTTCGATATTGAAAATTCGCCGGTTGTGAGTGTTCCTGTTTTATCAAACACCGCGTCAGAGACGTTTGCAAGGGTATCTATGACAGTTCCGCCCTTGACTAAAACGCCTCTTTTAGAGGCTGTACCGATCCCCGAAAAGTAAGCAAGCGGAACTGATATAACGAGAGCACAGGGACAGCTGACCACCAAAAACGATAACGCTCGTTTGATATATTCTTCCTCTATACTCATTGTAACAAAGCAAGGAATTATTGCTAATAATACAGCAAGTATAACAACAGTTGGAGTATACACTTTGGAGAATTTCGTTATGAAGAGCTCGGATTTTGCTTTTTTATCTGCCGATTCTTCGGTAAGCCTTGCTATAACCGCCGCTGCGGACTCGCTTTCAGGCTTGCTTACTGTTACGCTTACCGTCGAGTTGAGGTTGATATAACCCGAAAGCACGGGATCGCCCTTTTTAAGCTCTCTCGGCACGCTTTCGCCCGTGAGTCCGGCGGTATCAAATGCAGCGATGCCATCCGAGATTAAAACGCCGTCTAAAGCAATCTTTTCACCCGGCTTCGCGGTGATAATTTCGCCGACTGCGACCTCCGACGGCTTAACAGTTACAAGTTTACCATCGCGATACACATTTACCGTGTCGGGGAGGCTTTCGGTTAAAGCTCTGACTGATTTTCGAGCTTTTCCGACCGCCATATCCTGAAAAAATTCGCCGAGCTGATATAGGAACATGACCATCACAGCTTCGGGAAACTCTTGGATAGCAATAGCTCCGAGAGTTGCGATGCTCATTAAAAACGCTTCGTCGAAAACTTCGCCGTGATATATTCCCATGACCGCCCTGCGAAGAATATCATAGCTGATAATAATATATGCGATGATAAACCCACCCGGCTTTAAAGCATCAGGCAAAAGCAACGTAATGAGAAAAAGCAAACCGCTTGCGATAAGCCTTGCTACAATGCTCGATTTTTCGTGTCCGTCTTCGTCGTGGTTGTGTTCATGGTTGTGCCCATGTTCGTGTTCGTGTTCCATAATTTACTCCAGTATATGTTCAAGTGTTTGGTTGAAAATCGTGCTGACGTGCTCGTCAGCAAGCGAATAGATCAGATTTTTTCCGTCACGGCGAAACTTCACAAGTCTTGCCTGTTTTAGCATCCTGAGTTGGTGCGAAATTGCCGATTGCGTCATAGAAAGGCTTTTGGTGATCTCGCTAACTGTCAAATCCGATTGCATCAAGGCACAGAGTATCCGAACTCTGGTTGAGTCGGAAAAGACTTTGAAAAGCTCCGCAAGGTTATAAATAAGCTCTTCATCCGGCATATTTTCAATAACTTTATCCATCTTTTCACAGTTTACATCATGTTCCATATAGACACCTCATACATATGTTTATGTGTTCATATGTATTATATGTCATATGTTCATGTTATGATAGATACATAAAGTAAATATTTTATGAACATTTTATAAACTTTAGAAAAAACGATATTTTTGTAATACTTTTTTAAATTTTGTATTGACTTTATTGAATTTATATAGTACAATATAAAAAAACTCACATAATCAAACATCTTTTAATACATATTTTATACGGGAGCAAAGTTTTGTATATCGATTTCCATCTCCATGCTTTTGCCGATAAAATCGCGGAAAAGGCAATCGGAGAGCTGCAAAAACACCTCCGTAACGTCGGACTGGACGACACTGCGTACAGCGACGGGACCTACGGGGACACCCTTTCTCACTTTGAGAAAAACGATATTCACGGCGTTTTGATGCCGATTGCCACAAAACCCTCGCAGATGCGGGTTTGTAACGACTGGGCAGCAGAAAAAAACGACAAAAAAAGATTTTGGTCATACGGCAGCGTTTATCCGAAAACAGGGTCAAAAGAGGAGCTTGAAGCAGTCCTTACCGAGCTTGAACGGATCAAGGCTCTGGGGCTCTACGGAATTAAATTTCACCCCGATTATCAGACCTTTTTCCCTGATGATGAAAGCATCTTCCCTATCTATGAAAAATGCTCGGAACTGTCTTTACCGATTATGTTCCACGCAGGGTTTGACCCCATTTCCCCCAACCTAACCCACGCAACCCCCGACAGGCTTCTTCGTGTTATCGAAACCTTCCCGAAGCTCACTGCAATCTTCGCTCACATGGGCGGCGAGGACTATTGGGACGAAGTGGAAGAGCTTCTTTGCGGCAAAAAATGCTATATTGACACGTCCTATTGTGCTGAAAACATGGAATCTTCGCAGATGGAGCGAATGATTAAAAAACACGGCTCGAAACGTGTTCTGTTCGGATCGGACTTCCCTTGGAAAGACCCGGTTGTGATTGTGAACAAATTACGAAGTCTGGACCTGTCAGAAGATGAATTTGACGATATTTTCTATAAAAATGCACTTGAACTTTTAAAAGTAGATTAGTAATATCGTACATATTGCACTAACAATTTGTATAAAATTACACAAAAAACGTTACCGATTTGTTAATATTGCTTATTGCGTTTTTTTCCTAAATGTGTTATAATGAGTAGTGTAGCTGTAAAAATATGTGACATTAAAAAAAACGGCAAATTTTTGCCGACAGGTTAGGTGATAAACTTTTGAAAACCTACATATATACCGCGACCGATGCTCAGGGTAAAACGGTCAGAAATGCCAAAATGCAGGCGGAAGACGCTGCCGATTTCCTTAAGAAGATAGCCGAAAAGGGGCTCTTTTGCTCGAACTATCGCGAAGCTAAGGGAAAAAACGGAAACTCTATCTATAAATTCAAGACTGCCGAACTTTCGACTAACGCCCGTCAGCTTTCGGCGATGCTAAACGCCGGTCTGACCCTTGTCCGTTCTCTGGATATTTTAGCCAAAGAACAGATTAAGGAGGGTCCGAAACAGATCTTCCGTGAAGTTTACGAAGAGGTTCAAAAAGGTACCTCCTTCTCCGACTCGCTCAAGATGCAGGGCGGTGCATTCCCCAGTTTCATGATCTCGATGATTCAGGCGGGCGAAGCCTCCGGTCAGATGGATATTATCATGAAACGTCTTGAAGAAAACTACCTCAAAGAATCAAAGCTCAATAACAAGATCCGCGGTGCTATGACCTACCCTATAATCCTTGCGGTTTTGTCGGTTATAATAGTAGTTGCACTGATGAGCTTCATCCTCCCGACCTTCAAAGAACTCATGACCGAAGAAGATCTCAAAGGCTTAACCGGCTTCCTCTTCGCTTTCTCCGACTCGCTCCGTTATTACTGGTACATATATATAATGGTAGTTGTCGGCCTCATATTCGCAGTGCAGTTTATAATTAAGATTCCAAGTGTAAGGTTCAAGTTTGACAAGCTTATATGTAAGATGCCCAAGGTCGGAGCTCTGGTCATGAAGGTTTACACCGGTCGTTTCGCACGAACCCTTGCGAACCTTTATTCAGCCGGTATTCCCATGGTTGAAAGTTTGCAGCGTTCTGCCGCAATCCTTAACAATATGTTCATCGAAGATGCCTTCATAAAGGTTATTGACGAGGTGAAACAGGGCGAACAGCTCTCTGCCTCAATCCAGCGAACCGGTATCTTTGAATCAATGTTCTGTTCCATTGTTTATGTCGGCGAGGAATCCGGTGCTCTCGACACCATCCTCTCAAAAACAGCCGATTTCTACGAGGATGAATCAGACTCCGCTATCCAACGTCTGGTCAGCCTCATCGAGCCTGCCATGATCATAATCATGGGCGGTGCAATCGGTACCGTTATAGGCGGTATCCTCCCCGCAATCTACAACTCCATGGGCAACATCGCAGCATAGTTTTTTTCAAATGATAACTCAAAATTGAAGGCTTTTGTCTTCCGGGAAGAGGTTTATATGCTTTCGTTCGATATTACGGACAGACATATCAGAATCGTAAAGGGTACTGAATCACGCGGCAGGGTGCGCTTATCCTCCGCTACCACCATTGACCTTAAAGAGGGGATTATCATTAACGGTCACGTTAAGGATATTCCGCAGATGGCGACTATAATCTCCGACGACCTCAAAGCACACAAGATGCAGGACTCCGAGGCTGTCGTTTCTATATCGTCAAACCTCGTTATATTTCGTGAACTTCATATTCCGAAAGCAAAGGGTCAGCAACAGCTTTTAACGATGGTTCAAAATCAGATGCAGCACACCATGGGTGTCGGTGATGACTACTCCATCTCATACACCATCGCGGGCGAAATCGAAGAGGACGGCACAAAAGCATTGCGAATCCTTGCAACTGCCTGTCCGTTTGAAGTTGTAAAAGCTTTCCGCAAAGTCTTTTCAATGCTTTCAATAAACCTTAAGAGTGTTGCAGTTGCTTGTAACACAATTTCTCGTATAGTATATTCTGATAAAAAGATGGCAATGAAGATGCCGCTTTTGCTCGTTCAGATAGACCAAAACTTCCTGTCTCTCAACCTTTTTGAGAACAACACCCTCACCTTCTCGCGTTTCACCTCCATCGATGCCGCCGATTATGACGACCCCGATGATTACGTTTTTGAAGCTGTGAACGAGAACATTTTCAGAATGTTCCAGTTCCAGCGTGCTCAAAACCCCAACGACCCTATCCAGAACGTTGTTTTCTACGGTGAAACAACAGAATATATCCGCCTCACGCAAGAGCTTGAAAAGCAGGACGTCTTAACATCGCTCCTCGGTATACCCTCCTCTGTCGGCGGTTATGAGAACTTTGACTTCCAAAGCTATGCAAACGCAATCGGTGCTATGTTCAAGTCCAACCGTGACATTGAACGTATTAACCTTCTTGAAATCGATGCTTCGCAGGGCAAATCCTCTGCCGGCGCTTCCTTCGCGGTAGCCTGGATCGGTTCCGCTCTGCTCTCTGCTCTGCTTATCGGCGGTGTCTATGTTTTCTTCATGATACAAATAGACCAGATGAACGGCAAAATAACCGAGATCGACAACTGGATAAAATCCGAGGACACGCAGAAAAAGCTTGTCATGGTCGATGAAGCCCAAGGGCGATCCGATAAGGTCACAAGCTATGAGGATCAGATTTTAATCGCTTCCGATAACTACATCACCAAACCGAAACTTTCGTGGGATGTTTTCCAAAATATCATCGACAACGAATACGGTTCCGATACCGAGCTTGACGCAACCGTCACATCGCTCGGCTATGCAGACGGCTTCTGGACGGTAACCTGCCACGCCGAAGACACATACGGTCCGTCACGTTTCATTGCAAATATGTATGAGCAGGATATATTCCGTGAAATCACCTATTCGGGATATGCACTTGAAGAAGAACAGCTTCAAGGTCTCGAAGGCGAGGAACTGCCTTCTGAAGTAAGTTACACATTCGATATTACATTTAGAATGGAACCGAATTTGACACCCTATGAACAAGCTGTTGAAAACGGTGAAATAGTGATTCCCGAAATCCCTGCAGAGGGAACAGAGACTGTGAACAATGGGGAGGTAACTGCATAATGCTGAAACTTTCTTATCGCGATAAAGTTATTGCTATCATCGTAACCGTTGTTCTCCTAATCGCCGCAGGCTGGGTATTTATCGTTAATCCCCAGATCGACAAATATCAGGCAAAACAGATTGAAGTCGAAGCAAAAGAAACCGAAAAGAAAACCGTTGAAGATAAAATCGGTACTTTAGACGACATTCAAATGGCTATCATCAGATCCGCTTATGACATAGGCGATCTGCAAGAGCCTTTCTACCTTGAAGAATACCACTATCAGCTTGAACAGCTTTTCCACGAATACTGTGACGAAGCAGGCGTGGAAATCGACTCGATTGAATTTTCCGTAGAAATCGAAGAGATTACTGCAAGCCAATATATGCCGGCATATAACATCTTGGCATATACCATGAAGATGAATGCCGACCTCTACGGAACGCTTCCCCAAGAAGTTATGGACGTCTATAACGAAGTTGAACTTGTTGAAAAACCTGTCGTTGACATCGGCGTATTCAAGATTGATGTGACTTTGGGCAACCTTCTCTCATGGGAAGACTTCCGCCCCTTCATCGACGAGATCTACGACCTTGAACGCACTCTCTTAATTAACACCGCTTCACCCGAAGTTGTGCCTGACCCCGACAGCAACGACGAAAGACCTGCAATTAACGCCATCCTTACACTTTACACCATCGTTCCCATGGACAGAGACACCGTTATAGAGAACGAACTTACTGTTGCCGAAGAAAACGGCGGTCTCGAAGAACGTCAAAAATTAGAAGAGTTTATCGATATGCTCGAAGAAGAAGCAAATGCCGAAGATATCAAGGAAATCGAAGAATAATCCATCCCGTCTTAACAAGCATCCGCGTCACACAAAGGAGGTTTTCAGATGAGAAAACTATCGGGCTTTACCCTTGTTGAATGTCTTGTTGCTCTCATGGTACTGGGCATAGCGTCATTAACCTTAGCACAGGTTTATGCCGCTGTTGCAAAGGGACGCAGAGACAACGAGTATATGAACTACAGTCTTGCAGAGCAGATGAAATACGTTGAAATGCAGACCGCTTCCGAAGGCGTGAAAATCGAACCTATTGCTTCACAGGTTTCAGGCGAAAAGACCGCCACGATTCCCGCACCCGCTGCAAGCACCTATCAGGTTAAAATCAAAGGCGGTCCCGCTATCGACAACCCCGGCGGAACCACTACTTTCCTCTATGATCATTCCTACGCTTACGGCGTTAATATGTATATCCTCTATTCAAGGGATATAAACAATGCCGGTTCCGATGATGCGACCTATGCTTACCCGGAAGAAAGCTCCGGAAAGCTTCGTTATAAATATCTCCTTCCGCGTACACCCGGTCAAGTATCGTAAGGGGGAGTGATTGATATGAAAAAACTATTGAAGGCTTTTACTTTAATTGAACTCGTTATTGTCATGGCTATTATGACAATTCTCCTTGCCGGAATCTTACAGCTCTTTGCACCTGTTCGTGCAGCATACACCGAAACTGCCGCACTCGAAAGCAAACGTGCAAACTGTAACGCCATTTCAAAATATATGACCGAGAGCCTTCGTTATTCACAGTTCATCGGCGTATATCAAGCGGGCGTAAGCGGCAGCGATACAAAGACAAAAGCTGCGGACGCAGCGGAAAAACTTTATGACTCGATTGACGCACAAGCTACTAATCTAAAACTTACACCCGATGACATGGACAAAATTAAAGAAAGAATCCAAGTAATCGTCATTGACTACTCCGAAAATTCTGACACCGCCTATCAAGGTCAAACCTACAGCGGCAGACTTTACCGTTATAAAAACACCACTCCCGCTAACTTCCACATGAGTTTCGGCAAAGCTTATTACGGCATGAATGATTTCGGCATCAATGTGAAACTTGTCGGCAACAACGAACTTACTGTCATGGCTTCAACTCAAGGTTTCAATAACGGCGGCGGTGCGGTTTCCGACACCAACAAGGTCGTTACCACAAACAGTGCCGTTCTCCTCGGCAACTTCAATACCAATTCCGGCGGCAGGTTCTACAGTGCTTCGGCAGATGATTCCGACTCAAACGACATCGCCGATTTCCTCGAAAACGGCACCGGCACACTTGCAAGCACTACCCCCCAGTACTTCTTCGCATTCATTCCCGCTGAAGATATGCCTAACTAAACCACAATTAAAAACGCGTTATCTCGGTTTATTAAAACTGAGATAACGCGGTATAATCATCTTATCCCAAAAGCGAGAAATACCAATCCCAAACCGCATTCCCGACATAAACCGCCGTCACAATCCCGATTCCCAAGAACGGACCGAAAGCAAATCGGTCGGAAGCAGGGGAGGAGGACGTGGGGAGGGCGGGAGCGGAGTCAGAGAGTTCAGAGGCAATCGGTGCGGATTCAATAGGTTCTGCTGTTTCTTCTGCCTTTTCACCCTTTGATTTAATGATAATCCCGTAGATTCCGCCAAGGACTATCCCTATAAAAGCGGCTGTAACGACGGCTTTTACACCGAGCATCAAGCCTGCCGCCGCCATCAGCACAACATCGCCCATCCCGAACCCATAAACGGGACCCTGTTCCTTAATACGTTCATCCACCTTAGCAAGTGCCGACTTCACACGATTTTCATCATACGGTGCTAAGTTAGAAGAAAGCCGCTTTAAAAGCTTCCTGCGTTCCTTGTGGTCGTCGGAGATAACATAAACATAGATGAGCGGAGTTATCACAAAGCCTATAAGGAGCAGCGGGACTGAAACCGCAAACATTCCGATAATCCTGTCTGTGAGGGAAATCCTCGTAACGCTCTCGATATAACCCGACTGACGTGCAAAGAGAGCTGTGAGCGTTTCACCGATTGCAAAAGCCCCCATCCACAAAAGTACCGATATGCTCATGCTTTTGGTATCAAGGTCTTCAAAACAGACGACAATAACCGCCGCCAAGAAGAGACAGGCAAACATGGGGAAAAGGAATCCATATGCAGCGGTGTCATATTTAATAAACACACAGGTGAACAAAACCGCAGTCAAAGTTTCAATCAACATATAACGCGGACTGATCTTCGCCCCGCAGTTCCGGCATTTCCCCCGTAAAATCAGCCACGAAAATATCGGGATAAGGTCATAATGCTTGATATATGCACCGCAGGTCATGCAATGGGAGTTCTGCTTCACAAGGCTCTCCCCGCGAGGCAGACGGAGTATACAGACATTCAAAAAGCTTCCGATAACAGCACCCGCCGCAAATATAAATATGTAGATTATAAGATTGGCAACCATTTCAACAGTAGAAGGTGACATAAAGTCCTCCGTTTGTAATTTATACTACTATTTTAACACAGAATTTAACGTTTATCAAGTTAAAAGATAAATTATTTATAAATACGCATTGTTTGGAGCAATAAAATGAAGAATATCCCGATCGGTCAATATCTTGTTAATGAGGGTATAATCACTCCCGATCAGCTCGAAAACGTTCTCGAGACCAAAAGAAAAGAGAATATTCCGGGCAAATATTTCGGTGACTATGTTATACAGCTCGGTTATGTTACCGACACTCAGTTCGGACAGGCACTCGCCAAGAAGCTTAATGTAAGCTTTGTTGACCTTGCCGACCAGACCTTCAAGATAGATCCCGAAGCAGTGAAGAAAATCCCCGAGGCACTTGCGCGCAAGCACAACATAATCGGGCTTAAGATGACAGGGCGGCGTATAACGGTTGCTACCGACGACCCTGTGAACTTCTTTATCTTTGAGGAAATTAAGGTTACGACCGGAATGGACGTAATCCCCGTTTTCGCGACCAAAGCCGCAATCCATAAAGCCATCGGCAAATACTACCAGATTGACAACTCCGCAAGCGTTATCGACAGCGTCGAAGAACAGTTCAAGGGGCAGGACCTCCTCCTTGATGCAGAAGCAGCGGCATCCGAAGAGCGTGTAGATAACGCTCCGATAGTTAAGCTTGCCACAACAATCGTTGAAAACTCCTTCCGTGCGGACGCGACAGATATTCATATCGAGCCGTTTAAGACCTACACCCGTATTCGTATCCGTGTAAACGGCGACCTTGTGGAACTCATGACCGTCTCGAATATTGTACATAACTCACTTGTAACACGTTATAAAATCATCTCCGGCATGAACATAGCCGAAAAACGTATACCCCAAGACGGCAGATTCTCACAGGTTGTTGACGGCACCAAGCTTGATGTCCGTGTATCTAACCTCCCGATGGTGCACGGCGAAAAGATCGTTATCCGTATCCTTTCGACCGGCGATGTTGCTCTTCGTAAGATCACCGATCTGGGTATGAACGACTTCAACTACGAAAAGTTTTCCAAGATGCTCAAAGTCCCCCAAGGTGTGCTTCTTGTAACGGGACCTACCGGTTCAGGTAAGACGACAACCCTCTATGCGGCACTCGGTGAGCTTGCAAAACCTTTTGTTAACGTTATCACCGTCGAAGACCCTGTCGAGAAAAGTATCGACGGCATAAATCAATGTCAGGTAAACGAAAAAGCCGGCATGACCTTCTCCGCCGCTCTTCGTTCCATCCTTCGTCAGGACCCCGATATCGTTATGGTCGGCGAAATGCGTGACCAAGAGACAGCAGATATCGCCATCCGTGCCGCTATCACAGGACATATGGTGCTCTCCACCCTCCACACCAACGATGCGGCTTCAACCATAACCCGTCTTGTGGACATGGGCGTTCAGGCATACATGATTTCGACATCGCTTATCGGTATCGTTGCCCAGCGTCTCGTTAAGAAAATCTGCCCCGAGTGCAAGACTCCTCGCAGATCCACCCGTGAAGAAGATGAACTCATGGGGATCAACGGTCCCATCACCATCTACGATGCAGTCGGCTGTCCTAAATGCAACAACACCGGCTATGTCGGACGTACTGCAATCCACGAGATACTTCTTTGCACCCAAGAGATGATGAGCCTTATCGCTTCCGGTGCGAAAACCGCCGAGATATCCGCTCTTGCACGCTCCCAAGGCACCAAGCTCCTCCGTGACAACATCTCCGACCTCGTTCAAGCCGGCGAAACCACCATCGACGAGCTCACCCGCGTTACCTTCGCACTCTAAGCCCCCGGTTACAGTTAAGCCCGACTTATGTTTTAAATATAAGATACTTGTTTTCACCAGCCCCAAGTCTAATTATGTTAAATGAGGTACAGATATGGAACTCGAAACCGCTAAGGCAACCGAAAAGTTTATTTTAAGTATTGATAAAATCCTTGACGAAGCACGTGTACTCGGTTGTTCCGACGTTCATTTCACCGCTAAGATAGCACCGATTGTCCGACTTAACGGTACGCTCCGTAAGCTGTCAACCTATCCCGAGATGTCCGACACCTCCATCATGCGCCTTGTTGAGCAGATGACAGGCGGTCGTAACCTTGAGAATATTAAGAATAAAAT
>JAISIC010000060.1 GCA_031262225.1 Ruminococcus sp.
GCTGGGAGATAATACATGGGTCAAACCATGATGCGGCAGTTAAAAACCCCGATTTTCCGGGTGAAAAAATTCCGCTCCCCAGACACAAGGGTGACATTCCCAAGGGGACAGAAAATTCAATTCTTAAAAAAGCCGGCATAAAATAAGGCTTTTCGGAGGTGTTTTGATGAAATACGTTTATCCTGCAATATTTCATGAAGAAAACGGAACTTATATTGTGGAGATACCCGATTTACCGGGTGCGAAAACCTATGGTACAGACCTTTCGGATGCAATGTTCATGGCGAAGGACGCCGCCGAAAGCTGGCTTTTGTCTGCCGAGGAAAAGCACGAAAAGGTACCTGCGGCTCATAAGGCGGATGACTTTAAGCTGACAAACGATAATTTTATAAACCTAATCCTTGCCGACACAGACAGTTTCAGATATTTTCAACCTCACCATGATGTGATGGTTAATTCGCAAAAATCGGGTGTTAAGCTTACAATTCCCAAAACCGAAAGCGATAACGAACTGCCGATGCCGTATATTAATGCAATTAAAAGTTTTATGTAGCCTATGAAAAACGAAAAACGAATCATTGTAACAAAAGATGACTGTCTCATAGATTTTGAGCCGGGGCCGTGGCTTCCCGGCGGATATGAGCTGCCTAAAATCGACTTTGAACGTCTTGCCGACTTCGCCGAAAACAACCGTTTTTCGGTTATGCAGCTTATCGAATACGAAGAGGGAAAGCATATGCTGTTCCCCGACGACTATGTCGGCGTTATCGCACTTAAAGACGGCACCCAGATAGAAATCATCCCCCGTATTGACCAGGGCGACGGCCGCGACTGGAACATAAACGATGCCAAGTGGAAAATCCTCAATATGCTTGACACCATGACCGACGTTCCGCTCAAGGAAGTCAACAAGCGTTACTACGCGAGGGAGAACCTAAACCTCTTTGAAATATGCGTCCGTATGTTTGTGGAAGAGGTTCAGGGCATACTCTTTTCTTGCTTAAAGCAAGCCTATGTCCCCTATCGCGACAACGAGCTTTTCGTTAAGGGCAAGACGATATATTCGGTTCACGCAAGAAAGAATTTCGCCCACAAAGAACGTTTCTATGTGGAATATGACGTCTTCTCGGTGAACCGTGCCGAAAACAGGCTGATTTTATCAACGCTTCTCTTGTTATCAAAGCTGTCGGCAAATAACAGAAACCTGAAAAAAATAAAAGCGGTTATCCCCGCTTTTGATGAGGTTATGCCCTCCGAACGTTATGAGCTTGATTTTTCGCTCTGCGTTCTTGACCGAAGCATGGGAAAATATCTTTCGGCAATCATGTGGGCGAAGCTTTTCTTACTCGACAAAGGATCAACCTTCTTTGCGGGCGGCAAGGTTAAATATGCCTTCCTCTTCCCTGTCGATAAGCTTTTTTCGGGATATATCACCTCGAAACTTCGGACAAAACTTGACAGGCATATGTTTGATATCTCCACGCCCGAAGATGTCACCAACACGCTTGATAATGTGAAACGCCCGGGCGACGTTCTTAACACCGTCGATATAACGCGGATTGTCCACGATGACGAGATACGCCTGCGTTTTGTTTTCGATGATATCGACAGCTTCTTTGATGAGACAGCCGAAAACGAGATTGTGCTCTTCCCGGTGACAGAGATTATCAATGTCGGCGAGCATAACCTTAAGGATAACTACTACCTCATGGACATGAATAATATTGATGTCAGCATCGACAAACTCATTGCGGAGCGATTTATAGTATAAATGGTATAAATCGGCATTTAATAGATATTTTAATATTAATCTTTTTTCGGAGGCTTTTTATGGCGGATTTTGACGGAGTTTTATCAACGGGGATGACAGGGCACCTTTCTGCATGGCAGATCCCTGCAAAGCCGACAGGACTTAAAAAAGTTTTGGTGAAACTTTTCTGGGACGCTTGGGACCAGTTTGAGGACGAGGTTCACTATACCCTCGACCTATCCGCATTTCTTTTGGGTGCCGACGACAAAGCTCGCAACGCAACCGACCTTATCTTCTTCGGTGAGCTTGCCCACGAATCCGACTCTGTGACAATGGTTGAAAATAATCTTATCTATATCGACTGCAAAAAGATCCCCGAAGATATTGAAAAAATCCGCTTTGCAGTGACTATCCATGACGACCTTGACGAAGAAATCGTCTTCGGGACGCTTCATAACGCACGTGTGAAGATCATTGACATAGGCGGCGTGCCGGAAAAGGTTTTAGAGGACTGCGAAGCACACCCCGAAAGGTATAAAGTGCTCATGAAGAGCCCGGCGGCAAAGGTTTATGCAAATATTGACCTTGCCGACGGTTTCCCCGACAGCGTTACGGCAGAGGCGGGCGAGCTTTTCAAAACAGGCGGCATCTGGAAGGTGAGAACGGCGGCAAGAGCCTTCGACGGCGACCTTGCGGCACTCTGCGAAAAGCACGGAATTAAAGTTGAATAAAAAGAGAAAACTCGCAATCGACGGACTGCGAGTTTTTTAGCGGAGAAGGAGGGATTCGAACCCTCGATACCTTTCGGGTATACACGAGTTCCAGTCGTGCGCCATAAACCGGGCTAGGCGACTTCTCCATATCTTTATTCGTGCTTATAAATTATACCACAAAAGGAGTGCTAAAACAAGTGCAAAAAGCGAAATTTACAATTTGTTAATAAAATTGAAATCTCGCCGAAATTTACAATTTGTTCATATATAAATAATTGTGATGGGGGAAGATATTCTATATAAACATTTTTGAGGGATTTATGGCGGTTATATTCATTCGTGCAATTTTGCTCTATCTCATCCTTATCTTCGCTGTCAGGCTCATGGGGAAACGGCAGATAGGCGAACTTCAACCCACCGAGCTTGCAATAACCATCCTTATATCAAACCTTGCCACGCTCCCGATTGAAGACCCCGGCGACCCGCTTTTTGTCGGGATAATCCCGATACTGGTCTTAGCGGGGCTTGATGTGCTGATGTCGTTTTTGCAGTTCAAATCAAGGGGTGTCAGGAAGATCATGTGCGGCTCACCGGTTGTGATAATCCGCGACGGGATTATCGACCAAGAAAAGATGAAAGAGCTTCGCTTTTCCATCGACGACCTCACCGAATCGCTTCGCGTTCAAGGGATTTTTTCTATCGACGAGGTGCAGTACGCGGTTGTTGAGACAACAGGAGCTGTTTCTGTCTATCAAAAATATAAAAACCAACCCGCAACAAACGAATCGGTAAATTCAGAGGGCAAGGATCAAAATCCCCCTTGCAGTATCATAGACAGCGGCAAGATAATCACAGAGGGGCTTGATGAAGCCTCTATGACATACTCCGAGCTTTCTAAAGTTCTAAAATCTGAAAATATAGACCTTAAAAAGATATTTTTCATGTCCGCCGCCTCGGATGGTGAATATCTGATAATCCGCAAGGGCGAGGGGAGGAGCACGATTTCATGAAAAGGGTTGCCATATCCGCCGTCATTATCGTTGCCGCCGTTATTTACAGCATCTTCGCCGCCGTTTTTTCGAGCGTGAAAGCAGACGAAATTAAGGCTATCACCGCACAGATTGATAAAAGCTATATGCTATATCGCCAAACACACGACCTTGACATAAAGGTTGATGCAATTATGCTTGCTTCACGGCTTGAAGCGGTTTCGGAAAGGTTTGAAAACTCCGTTTCGCTCTTTGTCCGTGACGACAGGCTCTCTACCCTTGAATACAGTGCGGCAAGGGTGAAGCACCTTATTGAATTTGAGTCGGACGAAGTCGCGGCAGAGCTTGAAACGATAAACGAACAGGTGGAAACGATTTCCGAAAGCGAAAGACCGTATTGGTATAATATATTATAGTATAAAACAGGACGAGGATTTCTCGCTCTGTTCTTGCCTCTAACGGAGGTATCGCCTCAATGCGGAGAGACTAATGCGAAATGCCCGCGGGGGCTCCCCGCTATTGCAATAACCCTATCACATTCTGCGGCAGCTGGTTAGCCTGTGCAAGCATTGCTTGGGAAGCCTGTGCAAGTATCTGTGCTTTTGAAAGCTCCTTCACCTCATCGGCAACGTTTGTGTCGCGGATTCGCGATTCTGCGGCGGTGATATTTTCATTCGTCACCGAAAGGTTGTCTATCTTGTGTTCAAGGCGGTTTTGGGTTGAACCGAATGTCGCTCTTATCATTGAAACCTTGTTTATGGCGTTGTCGAGGGTATCAATGGCAATATTGGCAGAGCTTTGCGTCGAAAGATTACAGCCTTGTTTTGTTCCTATACCCAAAGAAGCGGAAGAGGCGGCAGAACTCCCCGAAATGTCCACAGTTTTACTTAATATCTTGTTAAGATTATGAAAATAATCTATTCCGTTTCCGGGAAAGGCTTGCAACTCGCCGACATTGAAAGAGTTTACTGTTACCTTTGAAATATTAAAAGCTTTCAAATCTTTAGTTCGTCCGCCTACCTGAAGATCAAGGCTGCTGTTATGTTCTGACCCCTCTGTTGTGACAACTATATTAAATTCTTCAGCTAAAGCTTCAATCTCCGCTCGCATAGCCGCATGGTCTGTATCAGTATAAGTACCATTTAATGCCTGTGAAGTAATTTCGGACATTCTCGTGAAAATTTCTTGCTGCTCTGTTCCTATGGCATTTTTTTCGCCATCTATAAGTTTTACCCCGTTAAAGTCGGTTTCCGAAATGTCGTCAAGCTCTTCAAGCAGCTGTTCATATTCAAGCTCAATCGCGGCTCTGTCTGTGTCGTCGGAATATATTCCGTTTGCGGATTGGGTTGCGAGGGTTTTTATACGATTTAATATTTTATGCGTTTCGTTTAAAGCACCCTCAAAAGTTTGAATCATGGAAATTCCGTCTTCGGCGTTTTTAACAGCTTGGGTCAGCCCTGCCGCCTGTGCTCGCATCTTTTCAGACACAGCTAAGCCAGCGGCGTTATCGCCGGCACGGTTTATTTTATAGCCCGAAGAAAGTTTTTCCATCTTCTTGCTAAGGCTTTTTGTATTTATGCTGTTATATCTCATTGCGTTTTCAGCAACAAGGTTTTGCCTCACAACCATATATACCCCAACGTAAATTTACTATGATATATATAGTACAAAACTTTTAAAACTTAATTTTTTTAAAAAACGCCTACACAATTTCTTGCATAGGCGTTATACTATATTAAAAAAATTATTTACACAGAGCAATAATCTCCGCCTGTGCCTTTTTGAGCGACTGGATTATCGGCAGGTGTTGAGGGCAGTGACCCTCGCAAGCACCGCATTCGATACAGTTATCCGGCTTTTCTTTTGCCGGAATTTCATGCTCCCAGTTCCATTTGATATCACCGGGGTTATTATACTTCGCGTAGTTGTTCCAAAGCCCGAAGATACGCGGAATATTAACGCCGGAAGGGCATGGCATACAATAGTTGCACCATGTGCAGCCGATCTTGTATTTATTTTTAATGCGGGCAACGTGAGCATCAAGCACTTTGCTTTCTTCATCGGTGAGAGGTTTGAAATCTTTGAATGTTTCAAGGTTATCAAGGGTCTGCTCCATATTGCTCATGCCCGAAAGGATTACCGAAACAGCGGGGAGGCTCCCCACATATCTCATAGCCCAGCGTGCCGCACTGTCTTCGGGACGGTAAGCTTTCAGCGGTGCAATATCTTCATCTGCAAAGGTCGCGAGTGAACCGCCCTTTACGGGCTCCATGATAACAACGGCTGTTCCCTGCTTCACGCAGTCTTCATAGCCTTTAAGTCCTGCCTGATATTCGGTGTCCATGTAATTGAGCTGAATCTGGCAAAATTCCCACTTGCGATAGTA
>JAISIC010000083.1 GCA_031262225.1 Ruminococcus sp.
TAATATAGGAATGTCGCTGCCCTCGCTTCGCATGGACAGTTTCTCCGATGAACTCATTGAGCAGTTGATGAAGGTGCGGAAAAGCTCCCTGACATTTGCTCCGGAAGCAGGCTCACAAAAACTTCGTGACGTCATAAACAAAAACATATCAGAAGATGAAATCTTAAAGGCTTGCTCTACTGCGTTTACATATGGTATAAATTCCGTGAAACTGTACTTTATGTTAGGACTCCCGACCGAAACTGACGAAGACATCACTGCTATTGCGGAACTTGCAGAGAAGATTGTAAAGCTATTTAATGATATAACAAGAAATAACAATAATGGGAAACCTAAACCGCTCTCAATAAGCATAAGTGCTTCAACATTCATTCCAAAGCCATTCACACCGTTCCAGTTTGTTCCGCAAGCGACAGAAAGCCAAATTCTGCACAAACAAAATCTGCTGAAAGCTTCAATTCGCTCAAAGCGAAGAATAGACGTGAGTTATAACGATTATAGGACAAGCTTTTTAGAGGCTGTATTCGCACGAGGCAACAGAAAGCTATCGAAGGTTTTACTTTCTGCGTGGAAAAAAGGATGCAAATTTGACGGCTGGGACGATCATTTTAAATGGAAAATGTGGATGGAAGCATTTGAAGAAAACAAGGTTGATCCCGCAACTTATGCTCAAAGAAGTTTTGATGATAACGAAATCATGCCATGGGATCATCTTGATTATATGATAGATAAAAAATTCTTATGGGATGAATATCAAAAAGCGTTGGAAGCTGTCACAACCCCCAACTGCAGACAAAATTGTTCACATTGCGGAATATCTCGGAATATCGGCAAATGCTCTGCTTGTCAAAATTCGTAACTAAAAAGGTTGTTAAAATGCCTCAAACAGAAAAGATTAAATACTGCCTGACGTTTGAGAAGAAAGGCGTCGCAGCCTATACCTCACACCTTGATGTCGTGCGGGTGTTTTCTCGTGCTTTTGCCCGCTCGAAACTGCCCATATACTATACGGAAGGCTTTACACGCCGCCCGTACTTAGTGTTCCCATATCCGTTGCCTCTTGGGGTTATAGGTGAAAATGAAGTTTTAGAGTTTGCTTTGCTCGATGAAATCAGAGATGTAAACGATTTCATGGATAAAATAAACGCCGTGTTGCCAAATGGTTTACGGGTGTTGTGTGTCACTTCCGATGAGCTTCCTGCTGTGAGTTTCGCGGTATATGAAATAACCTGTTTTACAAATAATAACACGAGTGAGTATGAGAGATTTTTCAAACAAGAAACAATCAAAGCTGAAAAGTTTTCAAAGAAAAAGGGGAAAATAGCGATCGATCTGAAGCCTGTAATAAAGGAAAATAACGTTTTGAGTGACGGGACTATAACCATAACTCTGCCGGTGGGCGAAAATAACAACGTCAATGTAAACGTTTTCATAAATGCACTCGCTGATTTTCTCGGTTTAAAACCGGAAATATTTTGTGCAAAACGCATAAAATATTTACCGTAAATTCGTCTTGATATTATAGATAACGTCAAAATTCTTACATATTTAAATTAATAGTTGCTTTTTTATTTTAAATGTGGTATAATAAACTGTAATTTGTTTAACAAAGTATTAAACGAACTGCAGGATTTACATTTGCCTGCAGGTGTGTCTATGAAACATTGATTAATCAATATTTCATAGTCCTAAACATTCCTCTTGCAAAACTTGCAATGAATGGATTTTTGGAGGATATAAATGAAAAATGCATTGGAACTTATTGCAAAGGACAGCATAAAAGAAAACCCGCCCGTATTTGAAGTCGGCGATACCGTTAAGGTTCACGTTCGCATAAAAGAAGGCGAAAAGTTTAGAATCCAGATTTTTGAAGGTACTGTGATTGCACGTCAGCACGGCGGTATCTCCGAAACTTTCACCGTCAGAAGACTTTCTCACGGCGTCGGCGTTGAAAGAGTTTTCCCTGTTCATTCGCCCGTTATCGACAAAATTGTCGTTGTGAGACAC
Organism: Ruminococcus sp.; assembly: GCA_031262225.1. Classification (GTDB taxonomy): domain Bacteria; phylum Bacillota; class Clostridia; order Oscillospirales; family Ruminococcaceae; genus JAISGY01. The sequence goes on from JAISIC010000083.1 coordinate 2,008, forward strand.
GGTAAAATCAGACGTGCGAAGCTTTATTATCTTCGCGACAGGGTTGGTAAAGCAGCTAAGGTTAAGGAAGTTATTCGCTAATCTCACTAAGCACCTGCAAAACTGTTATACTTTTATGAAAACGATTTCATAGAGTAAAACAAATATAAATCGGGTATGTAATTTTGTGTAACCGCCCGGGATTATGATATGATTTCAGGAGCGGAGACGATATGTTCGTCCGCTCCTGTCTGTATATATAGTATATTTATAAAATATACGCGAATTTTCGATAAACGGAGTGATAGTATGGCTAAAAATACCGCAAATCTGAACGAAACAGATACAGAGCAGGTGCAGGATCAAAGCTTCTCACGTGAGCTTTATGAGTGGTTTGAAGCTATTTTGACTGCTTTGATGATGGTGATAGTTGTCATGATTTTCTTTCTGCGACCTGCAAATGTTGAAGGTCCGTCGATGGAAAATACACTCCATGAAAACGATAGGCTGATTTTTACTGATATTGGGTTCACCCCCGAATACGGCGATATCGTTATTGTTGACAGCGAAGGTCTCGGAAAATTTATCGTAAAACGCGTTATTGCGACCGAGGGGCAGACGGTCGATATTGACTTTGCCAATGCAACAGTTGCAGTTGACGGAGTTATTTTAGATGAAAAATACATCAGCACCGTTACCGCAAATGACGAAGCGGGTCATGAATACCCCGTTGCTGTGCCTCCAAACTCCGTGTTTGTGATGGGCGACAACAGGATGCATTCCACCGACAGCAGAAGTGCAAGAGTAGGGTTTGTAAATGTGGACGATATTTACGGAAAAGTAATATTCCGATTCTATCCGTTTTCAAAAATGGGCGTCGTTGAGTAAAGGCTTATAATGATTGAAATCCCGCATATACAATGGTTCCCCGGACATATGAAAAAGACCGAGCGGATGATCGAAAAGCAGCTTCATCTTGTTGATGCGGCAATTGAGGTTGTTGACGCAAGAATTATCAGTTCAAGCAGAAACCCTTACCTGTCCGAGATTTTAGGCACAAAACCACGAATTATTGCCGTGAATAAATCGGATCTTGCCGACCCGAATGTGAACAAGAAGTGGCAGCAAAGCTTTAAAAACACCGGCACAGAAACCGTCTTTATCGACTGTAAGAACGGTACGGGCGTGCAAAACATTGTACCAGCTGTACGAAATCTTCTTGTTGATAAAATTAACAGGAATAAAAGCAAAGGCATTGATAAAACGAATATCCATATAATGGTTGTAGGTATTCCAAATTCGGGCAAAAGTTCGCTGATAAACCGACTTGCAAAAAAGCGTAAAGCTAATGTCGAAGACCGCCCCGGAGTTACGCGTGAGAAGCAATGGGTGCGTATTTCGGACGACTGCGAACTGCTTGATATACCCGGAATTTTGGCACCGAAGTTTGACGATGAAAAAGCCGCTTTGAACCTTGCTTTGACCGGTTCAATTAAGGACAGCGTTATAGATACCGTGACCCTTTCGGCAATCCTCCTTGAAACGCTTTTTGACGATTACAAAGACAAAATCGAGGGCCGTTATAATATCAGTATCACGGAGAATGACGGCTATGAAATTCTTTCACAGATTGCTTCAAAACGTGGTTTTAGACTTCGCGGAAACGAGCTTGACAGTGAAAGAGCCTCGATTGTTGTGTTGGATGAGTTCAGAGCCGGGAAGCTCGGAAGAATATCTTTAGAACACCCGTGAAAACGTTTACATGGATTTTATGCAAACTATGAATCTTTACGAATATGATGATTACCTGCGGAATAAGGACGGTATAACCGTTATCTGCGGAGTTGACGAGGCGGGTAGAGGTCCGCTTGCCGGCGACGTTTATGCGGCAGCGGTAGTGCTGAGGGGTTCACCGATTGAAGGTATAAACGACAGCAAGAAACTATCACATAAAAAGCGTGAAATGCTGTACCAAAGGATTATTGAAAGCACTTCATCTGTAAGCGTCGGTATCGCGACGGTTTCTGAAATTGAAGAAATTAACATCCTCAATGCCGCAATGCTTGCTATGAAACGTGCCATCGAAGGACTTAACTGCGACTGTGAAATCGTTTACATAGATGGTAACAGGATACCGAGCGGTATAGGAAAGCGTATAGACTGTATAATAAAGGGAGACACATTATCGGCTTCAATAGCGGCGGCTTCGATTGTTGCAAAGGCAGAGCGGGACAGATATATGATGAAGATGGATGAAATCTATCCGGAGTACGGTTTTGCCGCTCATAAAGGTTACGGCACTCGTGCTCATTATGAGAAAATAGTTGAATACGGGCTCTCGCCGATCCACAGAAGAACATTTTTGAAATCGTTTACATGATGTATATAATAACGGGGACAAGATGGCACAAAAACATGAGCTTGGTAAATTCGGCGAAGAGCTAACCTGCCGGTATCTGACACATTACGGTTTTGAGATACTTGCCAGAAACTATCGAATCAGAGGCGGCGAGATTGACATAATCGGCAAACTCGGTGATATGATAGTTTTTGTGGAAGTTAAAACAAGGCACGAGACCGCTGAAAACAAGTATGGTACAGCACTTGAAGCAGTTGACAAATACAAACGTGAGCACATTATTAAAACTGCAAAAAGATGGATATATGAAAATTACAGGTACTCGGAATGTAATTTCAGATTTGATGTATCGGAAATACAAGTGATTGGCAATGAAAAGCCGAAAATCAAATATCTTAAATCGGCTTTTTTACTTTGAAGAGGTGTAATATGGTATACGAAAGCACACGAAACAACGATGTTAAGCTGAATTCTGCACAGGCTATCATAAAGGGTATATCAAGTGATGGCGGTCTTTTTGTTCCAAGTGAACTGCCTGTTATTACTGATGATGAGCTTCATTCGATGCTGCCGCTCGCCTATTCAGAGTGTGCTGAAATCGTTTTCAAAAAATTTCTCACAGACTTCACAGACGATGAAATTCATTCATGCGTGAAAGCTGCGTATGGAAAAAACTTTGATATGCCTGAAATTGCAAAAACCGTTCCTGTCGATAACATGAATATTCTGGAGCTCTGGCACGGACCGACCTCGGCGTTCAAGGATATGGCTCTGCAAATTTTGCCTCATCTTATGACGACGTCTATGACTAAAACCTCCAACGAAAAAGAAATAATAATCCTGACCGCAACGTCGGGTGACACGGGCAAGGCGGCACTTGAGGGGTTTGCAGACGTACCCGGCATAAGAATTGCGGTTTTTTATCCCGAGAGCGGCGTCAGCGAAATTCAAAAGCTCCAGATGACGACGCAAGAGGGCGAAAACGTGCTTGTTTGTGCGGTGAAGGGGAATTTCGACGATTGCCAAACAGCAGTTAAGGATATTTTCACCGACGAGAGCATAGTGAAAAAGCTTTCGCAAAAAGGAAAAGCCTTTTCGAGCGCAAATTCGATTAACCTCGGTAGGTTAATCCCGCAGGTAGTTTACTATGTTACCGGCTACCTTGACATGGTGAAAAACGGCACGATTACCCTTGGTGAAAAGATTAACATCTGCGTTCCGACCGGGAATTTCGGGAACATTTTAGCTGCTTACTACGCCAAGGAAATGGGCATCCCTGTAAACAAGCTTATCTGTGCATCCAACAAGAACAATATCCTCACCGACTTCATAAACACCGGCGTATATGACAAAAACAGGGGTTTTTACACCACTATGAGCCCGTCAATGGATATTCTTATTTCAAGCAATTTGGAACGGCTTATTCACCGTCTTTATGACAATAACAGCAAAGAAATTGTTGCATTATACAAATCGCTTGCTGAAAACGGCAAATATTCTGTAGAAAATGTCGTAAGAGCAAAGCTTCAAAAAGATTTTACAGCAGGATATTGTGACGATGATGATACTAAAAAGCAGATTAAGGAGACGTTTGAAAAAACTCGGTATCTTCTTGACACGCACACCGCTGTTGCAGTGAAGGTTTATAAGGATTATCAGAACAAATCTGGCGACACAACTCCGACACTCATTGCTTCGACTGCAAACCCTTATAAATTCAGCACTTCGATACTTTCTGCGTTCGGAAAATCAAGCGATAACGATTTTGCCGCCGCGAAAGCTCTCAATGAAATTACAGGCGTTCCCATACCTGAAAACATCACGGCACTAAGGCAAAAAGCGGTTAGATTTTCCGATGTTATGCCGCCTGCGAAGCTCAAAGAATATGTGTCAGAAAAGCTCGGCAACTGATGGCGAATTTATATGCAATAGCCGATACCCATCTGACATTTGACCCTGCCAAGAACATGGAGCAGTATAAAGGCTGGGAAAACTGGATGGAGAGACTTCGGGAAAATTGGTGTAATACCGTTAAGCCGGATGATACCGCAGTGATTGCCGGTGACATAGCGTGGGCGATCCGCATTGAAGATGAAATTCCGGTGTTTGAATTTCTCAACTCATTACCGGGAACGAAAATCCTTCTTAAGGGAAATCACGACCTGTGGTGGGAAAATATCGGGAGAATGAACAGAATATTTTCCGAATTTCCGTCATTTTCACTAAATTTCCTTAAAAATAACCATTTTGTATTCGATAACTACACAATATGCGGTTGTACCGGTGTTGACATAACCCTTAACTGTCAGTCTGAAAAGATAAACAGCAGAAATTTGACAAGGCTTGAAAACAGTCTGAGATCTGCTGATAAAGAACTTGAACCGATTGTGTTTTTCCACTTTCCGCCGCTCATATATATTGACGGGAAGCTTGAGATATGCAATGAAATAATGCAGATTTTTAAGAAATTCGGAGTGAAACGCTGTTTTTACGGACACATTCACGGCGAAGACATGAAGTTTGCGTATGATGGAACATATGACGGCGTTGAATTTAAACTTGTGGCTGCTGATTTTGTGCAATTTATGCCTGTTTTAGTGGTTTAATTTGTGCAAAATGGGGAAAAATCTAATTAACTATAGTCAAAATTATTTATTTATGGTATAATAAATTTTGT
>JAISIC010000029.1 GCA_031262225.1 Ruminococcus sp.
CTTTCACCTTTTTTTAAATATATAGGGGTGTCTGATTCGCATTTTATGATGATATGACCCTCGTTTTCGGCATTATAATAATCGGAATCAATAATCCCGACAGTATTTGACAGGCTCATGCCGTATTTGAAGCCAAGACCGCTTCGAGGAAAGATGCAAAGAACATAGCCCTCTTTGATCTTAACGCGTATCCCTGTTTTAATCGTGCCCGGAATTGTTATATCTTCGGGAGCGAAAAAATCATATCCGGCACTGCCCTTTGTCGCCCTTTTCGGTAAATAAACGCCGTCAAAGCCTGTCACACGTTCAAATTTCGCAATCTGTTCCATAATACCCCTTTAATCAATAAACTTCGGCGGAAGGTTCGGAGATTGCAGATATTCCACGGCATGAACCATTGTTTGTCTGCCGTGAAGCACCATAAGCTTCGAGGTGCCGTAAGCAAGCATACGCCCTGTCTCGTCTTCTGCCGTGCCTTCGGTGACAATAAGAGTTTTGCCGACTCTGATACACCGCCCGGTTACAATAATCTTGCCGCTCTTGACCATGGCAAGGTTATTTACGTTAAGGTCAATGGAAGTAAAGCCGACGTTCTCTTCAACCTCGCAATACGCCGACCAATACGCGGCGGTATCTATAATTGAAGCATATATTCCGCCGTGAATTGCCCCAAACGGGTTCATGTGCCGTTTTTGCAGGTCAACCTCAACCCTTGCCGATCCCATATCCATATCAACAAGTTTTATTCCCAAAAGGTCAAAATATGATGCCTTGTTCACCATCTCAATAAGTGCCGTTTTGTGCTCGGGATTCAGTTTGCGCATATTACACTTTATCCTCGTCAATTTTTATTTCAGGGCGTTTTGCGAATAAAAGCGAATTTATCACCGTTTTATAAAACTCAATCGGGTCTTCGCGGATTTGAAATGCCAAGTATTCTGCTTGGTCTTCGTCGGGAGCGTATAGGTCTATGTTCATAAGCTCAAGTTTTTCATCACCGAAAACTGCCCTAACCGAATATCCCGATTCTCTTTTTGATATAGAAACCTTCGCAGCACGTTCTGATGACCTTTGTGCTGTATATCTGTACGCCGCTTCCAAAAGATGCTTGCGAAAGCGAAATTGAACGTTTTTTTTCAAAACTTCTGCTGCTTCGCGACCCTTTTCACCCAGCAGAATATATTCAATTCCGTTTATGTTTTCTCTTGAAATCGTTTTGTTTATTAAAAGTTCTTCAATTGCTGATGTATAGAGAAAATAGTTCACAAACTCAACGTCAAAGATGATCCTGTAAAGGTCGCGTTCGGGAATTTTTCCGTCAACACGAGCCAAAAGATAGCAAAGTGCAACCTTTACTTCATGCACGGTAGAAATTTCATTTACATAATCTAAATTCATAATCCACCCCTAAAAAATCAGTCAAAAAGATTGATGTTTTTATCTATTATGTTTTCGGTTTGTTTTTCATTCTCTTCTTCATAAAGGGAATCTATTTCGGGAGGTACAAGGTCAGGCATTACGCCGGGTTCGATTTTCTCAGGAACGAAGTTTTCTTTTGCAATCGTCTTTTGAATTATTATACCTGTTTTTTTATCCTTTTCATGTTTTTCATCTAATTTTTTCTGATAATCAACATAGAAGGAATTTGTGTTGTTAATTGCATGGGCACGATCAAAATAGTCCAAGAACTTAGGATATCCCGGTTCTTTTGAAAGCTCTTCGAGTTCTGGAAATGCCTTTATAACCTGTTCTTCAAATATAAACCCTACAATTCCGTAAACAAAGCAGAACATACCGCCGCCGATTGGAGCGGCTCCTATTAAAATGCTGATAAACGCGACTGCCGACACTAAAATGTAGATAACGCGAAGATATTTATGCGGCTTTTCCATGTCAAAAATTCGAGCTATGAGCGAGGTCACTCCGATAACCCATATCGCCGTAAGATATTCAAGTGAAAATGAATTTATAACGTCTCTGACACCATCCCTGGCAGCTTCGTTACCGTAAACGGTCTTGATAAAAAAAAGTCCGTAAAGCTGTCCTGCACCGGCGAAAAGATAAAAATAGGTAAGTATCAGGGCAGGCACAAGAGCGGTTACCATCGCGAAGATAAAACCGATATTTATTATAGCGAAAAGGCGATGTGATTTTTCGCGGTTTTTAGCGTAAAGTTTGCGTACCTCATCAAGGTTATCCCAATCAACAGGATTTTTTGTTGTAGTTTTCATGTTAAGCCCTTGTTTAGCGTATAAAATTCGGATAGTTCATCATATGCGAAAGCACAGCGATATTAGCAGCAGATTCAACAACGGGGACTGCACGGGGAACTATGCAGGGATCGTGACGTCCGTGGATTTCAAGCTCTGCCTCGGTCATGTCCTTTATGTCAACAGTTTTTTGAGGCTTTGAAATTGAGGGAGTAGGCTTGACTGCGGCTCTGAAAATAATCGGCATTCCGGAAGAAATTCCGCCTAAAATTCCACCGTGATTATTTGTTCTTGTAACAACATAGCCGCGATCGTCAACATAAAATTCGTCGTTATTTTGACTTCCAAGCATTTTTGCAACACCGAAACCAGCACCGAACTCGATTCCCTTTATTGCCGGAATACCGAAAACGAGCTGTGCTATGCTGTTTTCAAGCCCCTCAAAAACAGGTGAACCGACACCTGCGGGAACGTTTGTGATAATACATTCGATAACACCGCCCAGACTGTCTCCGGCTTCACGTGCTTTATTAATATCCTCAATCATAACTTCGCGTTTTTTATCATTTAATACGGGGAATTTTTTATGCCAAAGGCTTATTATCTCTTCACGCGAAATGCCGAGAGGATCAAAACGCCTGTCTTTAATGCCGTGAATCTGTTCGATATGTGCAGCGGTGTAGATACCGCGGCGATTTAATATCTGCCCTGTTACACTTCCCGCGAAAACAAGCGGAGCAGTAAGTCTTCCTGAAAAATGACCGCCGCCGCGAACGTCGTTAAAGCCGTTATAGCGCATCGCACCTGTATAGTCAGCGTGCCCCGGGCGAACAAGTTTGCTGATGTTATTATAATCCTTCGAGTGGGTGTCGGTGTTTGATATAAACGCAGTCAACGGTGTCCCGGTAGTGTAGCCGTTATGAACTCCGCTCACAATATTCGGAAGATCCTCTTCCCTTCGCGGAGTTGAGGTGCTCCCCTGCCCCGGTGCACGTCTGCTCATGAAGAAGCGAATTTCCTCGGTGTCAATTCTCTCACCGGCAGGAAGATTGTCGATTACGACACCTATCCCCGCACCGTGCGATTCTCCGAACACCGAGAGCGTTATATTTGATTTCCAGAATGAACTCATGTTATTTCCCTAATTTTCTATTATTTTTCCGCTGAGCTTTCTATATTCATCCCAAAACGAGGGATAGCTTTTATTTACAGCCCCTGCATCGGTTATGATAACATCACTTTCGCAATTCTCTGCCGCTATTGCCGCGGACATAACTATGCGATGGTCGTTATAGCCTTCAACTTTTCCGCCGCGAAGTTTTCCCAATCCGAAAACGGTAAGACTATCATTATTATATTCTGCATTTCTGCCTAAAGCGTTAATCATTTCGGCTGTGGATTTCAGGCGGTTTGATTCCTTAATTACAAGGCGTTTCGCGTTGGTAAAAATTATTTTTTTATTATGTGAAGCGGCTGTCACTGCTAAAATCGGAAGCAGATCGGGTATTTGAGAAACATCAATTTCCGATATCGTTTCACTCTTAATTCTTGATAAAATTTCTATACATTTTTTATCTGTCTGAATCGAATTTTCATTCATGTTTTCTACATCAACATTTTCTGTTGCATACCAGAAAGCAGCCTGTGAAAAGTCTCTTTCAACATAATATTCTGTCGGATTATAAGTTCCGTTTGCGGTATATACGCCGTCTTTTTCAGATACATTCACACCGAAATTTTTAAGTACATCAATTGTTATGTCAACATAGCCTTTTGACTGGAGCGGCGAGGTTGTTTTAATTCCACCGCCTGATAACGGCAAGGCGAATAAAAGCCCTGTGATGTACTGCGATGAAATATCACCCTCGATATTAAAAATCCCCGATTGTAGTTTTCCCGAAATTTCAAGCGGTAAACTCAAATCACTTTTAAATGAAAAGTTTATACCATGCCCGGCAAGTTCGCGTTTGTATGTATCAATCGGTCTTGAAGGAAGTTTTCCGCTTCCGATAAAGGTTGCTGTTATCCCGAGAGCCGCACATACAGGGATCATAAAACGAAGTGTTGAACCGCTTTCATGGCAGTCTAAGATAGCTTTTTGCGGTATCTTTTCAATACCTTTTACAACCGCCGTATTAATATTAACATCGATTTTAATATCGGCACCGATTGATTTTAAGCAGTTAATCGTTGCGATTATGTCTTCTGAAAGCTCGATATTTTCGATCTTCGACACGCCATGAGATAATGCGGCGGCGATTAATGCACGATGTGCGAAACTCTTTGACGGAGGAGGTGTTATACTCCCCCGCAAAGCTGATGGTTTTATGGTTACAGTCATGATTTATAAAAAGCCTTAAATCCTTTATAAGTTTCGTATACGTCGGTTTTAGCGACAAGCTCAAACGGCGAATGCATTGATAAAACAGGCACGCCGATATCGAGAACGTCCATCCCCAAATTCGCAAGGTATGCGGCTACAGTTCCGCCTCCGCCGAAATCAACCTTGCCGAGCTCGCCTGTCTGATAGATGATATCGTTGTCTTCAAAAAGCTTGCGTACAAAGCCGACAAACTCTGCCGAACAGTCGGAAGTCCCTGCCTTGCCCCTGCTTCCCGTATACTTTGTCATCACAAGACCATAATTTACATACGAAGCGTTCCCCTTCTCCACTACATCGGGGAATGTCGGGTCGAAAGCCGCATTGACATCAGCCGAAAGGCATCTTGAATGTTCCAAAACGAAACGATATTTTACACCGAAAGCATCGGCAATGTCGGCGATAAAATAACGAAGATAGGCAGACTTAAGTCCTGTATTTCCGTCTGAGCCTGTCTCTTCCTTGTCGGTAAGAATACAGATTGCTGTTTTTTCGGGATTTGATGTCTCTAAAATTCCGGAAAAAGCTGTATATGCACACACTCTGTCATCATGCCCGTATGCACCGACAAGACTGCGATCAAAACCAACATCACGCGCTTTGAAAGCCGGCACAATTTCAAGCTCCGCAGAAACAAAATCCTGCTCGATTATTCCGTACTTCTCAAATAAAATGTTCGCGATATTAAGCTTTGTTTTTTGCGAAACATCATCATCTCTAAACGGCATGGAACCGATTATGAGATTGAGTTCCTCGCCCTTTATGCCCTCGTTTAAAGTGCGCTTGTTTTGCTCACCCGAAAGATGCGGAAGAAGGTCGGAAAATACAAAACACGGCTCGGTTTCTTCTTCTCCGATTTTTACTTCGATTTTTTCGCCGTCTGCTTTGACTATAACGCCGTGAAGAGAGAGCGGTATTGCAGTCCATTGATACTTTTTAATGCCGCCGTAATAGTGCGTTTTAAAGTATGCAATCTCTTTTTCTTCATATAAAGGATGCTGCTTGAGGTCAACTCTCGGAACGTCAATGTGTGCAGCGATTATATTCGCACCGCGTGAAATATCGGCTTTCCCGATAACAGCAAAGATTACTGATTTTCCTCTGTTTGTGCGGTATATTTTCATTCCGGGTATTAACTTTAATCCTTCGGTATATTCAACGAAACCATGCTTTTTTGCCGCTTCAACAGTTACATTCACCGATTCGCGTTCCGTTTTCGCCAAATCTAAAAACTTCTTATAGCTTTCCGAATATGCAAAGCTCTCGGAAAGTTTATCATCTGTCAGTATCAAACCCGCATGACGAGGTTCTTTGCATAACTTTTCCTGTAAGAGTTTTGCTGCTGATTTTTCTTTAGGCATTTTCGTTACCCCTTTTGTATTTTTTCTGCGATTTTTTCTGTTTTTTCTCTTAACTCATCAATTGAACTGTTATTTTTAATGATGTAGTTGGAATTTTTGATAAAAAAATCTTCGCTATTCTGTGATTTAAATCGTTTTTCTATATTTTCTTCCGAAATGCCGTCACGTTCTGATATCCTTTTTTTTCGTATATCTTCCTTTGCTGTAACGCTGATAATCAGATCGCATATGTCATCGGCTTTGCTTTCAAAAAGTGTCGGTGCATCAAGTATTATGAATTTATAACCTTTGTTTTGAAGCTCGCGGATCTTTTTACATACTATATCCAAAATGAACGGATGCATTACGGTATTTAGTTTTTTCAACTCGGACTTATCCGAGAAAACAATCTCGGCAAGAACTTTTCGATTTAAAGTTTTGTCTGAATTGATAACTTTTTCGCCGAAAATCTCTGCTATTTCGGTCAGACATTTACTCCCGGGTTCGACAGCCTCTCTTGAACACAAGTCTGCATCAACAACCGCGAAACCATTTTGCCTGAAAATATCAGAAACAAGACTTTTTCCGGCTCCGCTCTGTCCGGTTAGTCCTATTAGTTGTGTCATCTGACCTCCGAGAAAGAGTTTGCATTAATGATTTTATATCCTGCCGCACGAATAAGTCTGTTGTAAAGTGCAAGTTGTGCATCCTTTATCGGACACCGGGCGAATACTTTTTTTATTCCCTTTTTGTCAAGTTCACGAAGAAGCGAAAAAAACTCCGATTCATTACCGTAATTAATGCGATTTTTTATATCGAAAATATCGTCATCAAACATCAATGCAAAGGTTTTTTCATCGGCATTATTATTAAAATACCCGATAAACTCATCTAAACTTCCTTCGATAATTGTAATGTCACATTCCGGTGCATAGTGCTTATATTTCATGCCGGGTGATGTCGGTTTTTTCATTTCCGAAACTGATTCAGTCACGCCCTTATCGATTATCACTTCACCATACTCGGAAAGCATTTTCGCCGTAACTTTGCCGGGACGTAGAATTTTAATTCTGTCACCGTCAAGAGAAATAACGGTGCTTTCAAGACCTACTCTGCATACACCGCCGTCTAAAATAAGCGGAATTTTCCCTTGAAGATCATCGTAAACATGAGCGGCAGTTGTGGGGCTCGGTTTGCCGGAAATATTCGCAGAAGGTGCAGACAACGGAACTCCGCATAACTTTATAAGCTCTCTGACATTCTCGTTATCAGGAATCCGCACTCCGACAGTTTCAAGTCCTCCGCTTGTTATATAAGGAACTTCCTTTTTCTTCGGCAAAACTATTGTGAGCGGTCCGGGTGAAAATGCAGAAAAAAGTTTTCTTGCGAGCTTTGGAACTTCTTTTGCGACTTCTGATACTGCTTCGATGCTGTGAAGATGGACGATCAAAGGATTATCCTGCGGACGCCCTTTGGCTTCAAATATCCTTTTTACAGCCGTTTGGTCAAAGGCGTTTGCCGCAAGCCCGTAAACCGTTTCTGTCGGAATAGCAACAACCTGCCCCGATTTGATAAGCTCTGCCGCTTCTGATAAAGCTTCGGGCGAATCTGCCAGTAAAATTTTCGTGTAATCGTTCAAGATTATTCCTCGGTTGATGAGAGCTTTTCGGCTTGAACTGCGGTTATCAGTGCTTCGATAATCTCATCAAGATCGCCGTTTAGAATCGCTTCAAGCTTATATAGTGTAAGTCCGATTCGATGGTCTGAAACACGGCTTTCGGGGAAATTGTATGTGCGGATTCGCTCGGAACGATCTCCTGTCCCTACCTGTGATTTTCGGGCAGATGCAATTTTGCTGTTTCGTTCATTAAGAGCCGCTTCATATAGCTTGGAGCGGAGTACCTTCATTGCTTTATCTTTGTTTTTATGCTGACTTCGCTCGTCTTGGCACTCGACAATAATTCCGCTGGGAATATGCGTTATTCTTACAGCCGATTCGGTTTTGTTTATATGCTGACCGCCCGCTCCCGATGCACGGAAAACGTCGGTTTTAAGGTCTTTTTCGTCTATTTCAATCTCAACATCATCGGCTTCGGGAAGGACAGCAACGGTAACGGTTGAGGTATGAACCCTCCCCTGCGATTCCGTTTCAGGCACACGCTGAACTCTGTGTACGCCGCTTTCGTATTTGAGCCTTGAATATACCCCTTCGCCCTCGATAAGGAACGATATTTCCTTGAATCCTCCGAGGTCGGTCTGGTTGGCGTTCACAATCTCTACCTTCCAACGCCTTGCTTCCGCGTAAAGATTATACATTCTATATAGAGAGTTCGCGAAAAGGTTAGCCTCTTCTCCGCCCGCACCGCCGCGGATTTCGATGATAACACTGCGGTCGTCGTCCGGATCTTTGGGTATTAAGAGTACCTTCAATTCCTCGGTCAAAGTTGTCTGAAGCTCTTTGGAAGACAGATATTCCGCTTCGGCAAGCCCGCGAATCTCCGGATCGGAATCCTTCATCATCTCTTCGGCATCTTCTGTCGCTGCGATTGCGGATTTATATTCACGGAATTTTTCAATAAGCGGTGTCAGGGACTTATACTCCTTCATCAAAGCCGCATACTGCTTTGTATCGGAGATTATATTAGGATTTGTAAGTTTTTCGGAAATATCCTCATACTTTTGTTCGGTCGCTTCAAGTTTTTCAAACATTTGCTATATTATCCCATCATATCATTAATTCAAATTTTATTATACAATAAAAACTAAGCTTTGTCAATGATAATTTTAAAAATATGATAAAATAGCGTATTTTCGTCACCAATTTTATGGAATTACATAGGATGAAAAAAGATAACAGGGTTATTTTCACATGAAAAGGAGGAACCGGAATAGATGAATTACTATTCAAGAAATAATCGACAAAACGGCAATAAACAAACAAATACCGCGAATTTCCCCAGTCAGGGTACGCAACAGGCTCCTGCTAATTTCCCCAGTCAGGGAACGCAGCAGGCTCCCGCTAATTTCCCCAGTCAGGGAACGCAGCAGGCTCCCGCAAATTTCCCCAGTCAGGGTACACAACAGCCTCCTGCAAATTTCCCCAGTCAGGGAACGCAACAAGCTCCTGCTAATTTCCCCAGTCAAGGAACGCAACAAGCTCCCGCTAATTTCCCCAGTCAGGGTACGGGGCAGCCTCCTCAAAGACCGGCTGTAACACGCCCGACAACAGGTCAGGCTACAGTCAACGGGCGTCCTGCACAGAATACCTTCAAGCCTCCCGCAGGACAGATTCAAATCGAAAAGAGCAAGGGAAATCTTCAAACTGTTACCACTACCCCTGCGACAGGATCTGTTGCCGACGCAGGAACCTGCACCGACTGTTCTCCTGATGCAGGATCGATACTTACTAACGTTCTTACGGAAGTAATCGGAGGTGTTCCGGGAATTGCAGAACAAATAGCAGAGGTTATTACTGTACCTGCCGCAGTTTCAGGCGGAAAAACAGATGCAGTTACGCTTCCTGCATCTGTAGCTCAGCTCCCGACCGTCGGCACAACAACTCTCCCCGCACCGGCTCCCGATTATAAAAACTGTCTTAGTAATTTCCCGGTGGGAATGTGTTATGTACCTATGCAAAAATGGGAAACGCCTTACAAGGAAAATATCGGGTTTGAGGCAGGAACAATATTCCCTTCGCTCGATCTTAAATTTAACGCAGAAAAGGGGTGTGCTGTTAAATGAGTATGAAAAATTTAATGCTTCAAATACAAATGTACGACTTTTATCTTAACGATATAAAGCTATTTTTAGACACACATCCCGAAGATGCGACAGCACTTGCATATTATAAAAACTATAAGCATCTTCGCGATAACGCCGTTCATGAATATGTGGAAAAATGGGGACCTATTACCGCGAATAATTCCGTTAATGCATCGAAATTCAGCTGGATCAATGATCCGTGGCCGTGGGAAAGGAGTGCAAACTGATTATGTGGACATATGAAAAGAAACTGCAATACCCGGTGAACATAAAAAATCCGAGTGCCGCAAATGCAAAAATCGTCATAACGCAACTTGGAGGACCTGATGGTGAACTCGGTGCATCACTGCGTTATTTAAGTCAGCGTTACACAGCACCTTACGCACGTCTTAAGGGGCTTTTGACCGACATCGGCACCGAAGAACTCGGGCATATGGAGATGATCTCCGCTATGGTTTATCAGCTAACCCGCGACCTTTCAGTTGAACAGATTAAGGCTCAGGGGTTTGGTGACTATTTTGTTGACCA
>JAISIC010000038.1 GCA_031262225.1 Ruminococcus sp.
ATGGTAGCGTGTTTTGTGTCCATAAAGCCCCGCACTCTGCGCTGGGCAGGTTTGTCGTTGAGACGTTTGTTGTAAACGCCGTCCTCGTAGAAGTAGTAATGTGAACCAACGTATATGACAGGGTCAGTTTCCGCGAGGTGATCTGCCAACGCGCCGGGGAGAAACTTCTGATTTCCCCGTCCCGTGACTTCGTACCACGGCGGAGTTTCTTTGCCGGACAGAACATTCCGGGCTTCTCTGTTGGAAGTTAACTCGCGATAAAGCTCTTTATGATAACCCGGCAACAGCTTTAAATCAGCGTTCTTAAAGCCGAAGTGGTCTTTGAGATTATTGTTGATATATACTTCCGCTATACCGGGATCAAGGTTGAATAGATAATCATCAATAAACTTGCGTGCAAGCTTGATGTTATCGGCAACGTTTTTTGTAGCTTTAATCCCGGACAGCAGTTTATCCAACTCGTGAATATCGAGCGGAAAGTACGCCAATCCCGCCGGAGACTTACATTTGCACTCGTGTAAACGAGGACAGATAAATCCGTTCTCGGCAATCTTTCGGCAAGTCATCGGTTTTGTGCCGCTTTTGTGGAAGTGTTCAATCTTCGCTTGTGTCTCTTCATAGCTATAGTTAGGATAAGACTTAGACAGCTTATGTATTGCGGATTCGCCGCCCTCGAAAACCGCAAGATTAGTAATCATTGCGTACCAATCCGGCTCGGAGAGTGTCTTCGCGTTTTTCTTACAATGTTGTAAAAACTGACATCGTTTACCCGCAATCACAAGCCCTTTCTGTGTACCGCGCTCTGGTATAGGTTCGTTATTTTTTACGGTTACAGGCTCATCGGCGATTTCGGGCAACAATTCAGAAAGCTGTTCTTGCGTGTATCGCAATTCGGGATTGAATTTTACACACTCAACCATTATCGGTTCTTGTTTGCAGTGATAAAAGCCCGGCAGACGGAAAACCCTACTCTCATTCACACACGCCGGATCGCCGGAAAACTGAGCTACAAGCTGTTTTTGGATATGCCTGAATTTTTGAACGGATGCTTTTTTCATCAGCCAGTAACAATGAAGTGATTTGCGGGTTTTGACAATAAGTGACGGCTCAAGTGCGAACGATTGAACCCGCTCTAATTGCTCTTCAAGCGGAGTATTGTCCATCTCCACAAATTGTGCATTGATACGTTTTATACTTTCATCTTCGTGACCGCCGAAGTTGATCACAAAGAAAATCCCGCGATTTTGCTCGTTGTTTTCAATAAGATAAGGTTGAATTTTATCAAATGCGCCCTGCTCCTTCGCCAGTTTCAGCCCCGCAAAGGGAGAGCCGGGACGGTCGGAAAACACGCGAAAGCATACTTTTTCGACAGGTTCGAAAAACGCACTCAAAAATTCTTCCGGTGAAATGTCAATCCCCGAAAGCGTATATTCTGACATATTACTCCCCCAATTCGTGCATCTCACCAAAGCGATGTCCGGCGGCGGCTTCGGCAACTATCGGCACGGAAAACGCCTCAAAAGGCTTCATTTCCATGCAATTTTTGATGAAAATTATAGCTTCATCGAGCATATTTTCGGGCAATTCAAAGACCAATTCGTCATGAATTTGTAAAAGCGGCAACAGCCACGGACGGTCGGGTAAGCCCTTTATTATTCGCCCGATTGCCAGTTTGAGTATATCTGCTGCCGTGCCTTGAATGGGAGTATTCATTGCCACACGCTCGGCAAACGACCGCTTATTCCAGTCGGAAGATATGATTTGCGGTATATTCCTTCGTCTGCCGAGCCATGTTTCCGTGTATTTACGAAACTTAGCGCGGGTCTTTATTTCTTCCTGCCAACGTTGTAAGCGAGGGTATCCCATCTTCAAATTGCGGATAATGTTTTCACATTCGACAAGGCTCACATCAAGCCCTGCTTTGAATTTTAAGGTTTTCTGTAACCCCTTAGGGAACAGACCGAAGAACGTACCGAAGTTGCAGTTCTTGGCGATGGTTCGGCGTTCTTTGTAATTGGGAGCGTTTTTATCTACCGCTTGTTCCAGCGGAATTTTGTAGATAACTGCTGTGGTTAAAGCGTGAATATCCCCGCCGGAACGGTAAGTTTCAAGCATTTTCTCGTCTTTACAGTAAAACGCTCCGACACGCAGTTCTATCTGCGAAAAATCAAGCGACAACAGGATTTTACCCTCCGGCGCGGTTATGAAGTTTCTTACCCCAACATCGTCAGCCCCTGCTCTGGGCATATTCTGACAGTTAGGGTTCTTAGAGGCAAATCGCCCGGTCTCCGTAGCAAGCGGAAGCATATCAGGGTGAAGCCGCCCGGTCGCGGTATTGATATACTTCATGTAGCCGTCAATGTAGGTTGACTTGACTTTACCCCAACGGCGGTATTCCTGCACCAAATCGAACAGTTTCACCAACTCCGGACGGTTCTCTACACACCATTCTTTAAGCAAAATGATGGCTTCATCGTCCAGTGCCTCGCGTTCTTTGATGGTCATTTTCATTTTCGGAAGCTTCAAATGATCGAACAGATAACGTTTGAATGCCGCCGTGCTTGCGTTCGCGCCTATTGCAATATCACCGATTATGAAGACGATTTCGCTTTTAATGGCGGCGATTTTTTCGGTGGCTTCCCTCTTTTTCTGCTCCATCAACTCGCGGTCAACAGGCAGACCATTATATCGCATAATGCCGACATAAACGGCGGTCGGGGATTCAATCTTTTCAATGATAAAGCGGTGTTTCGGCAGAAAGCGGTCAAACCAGTTGTTCAGCAGATAGTACAACCGAAGTGCATAATCAGAATCAGCACAGGCGTAGCGTATTGTTGCCTCGTCCCGCGGGTTCAGTTCATCAAAGTGTCTGCCGCCTGTAACTTCCGAAAAAGTCGGTAGTTCCTCATGGAAGTATTCCGGCACGAGAGTTTTAAGTCCGCATTCGCCGAGAGTGCGGAAGTCCGTCTCGTTTTTGTATATCAGCTGAGCGGCGGCGATTGTGTCATAACATGGTTCTTGCACCACAATACCACGGGCAAAGAGAAACGCCGACTCAAAGGCGAGATTGTGCGCTACTTTGGTAACAGCAGGATCAGCGAAAAATCCCGACAACCAGTTCCATATCTCCGTTAGATTTTCGGCATTACTGCCGTTCCGATGGGCGATAGGCAGATAGACCGCATCGCCCTCGGCTACGGAGAAGCTTATCCCGGCTATATGCGATTTATGCGCGTCCAGAGCCGCTTTTCCCTCGAGGCGGTAGGGTTCGTCTGGTGCGGTCTCAAAATCGAAAGCGACTGTTTGTGCGCCGGAGAGGTAGTCTTTGAGTTCGTTTAACGTCAAAATGTATTTATACAAGGATTCTCACCCCTTACAGGCATAATTACAGACTATATGATTTTATGCGGAGATAGGAAGAAATAAAGGTTGTCCGATAAATTTATTTCGATAAATAGACATTATAGGATAATTATCAAGAGGATTTCGACCCACAATAAATTGATTTAATCTTCTACTCATACAAAAACGAGCCTTACCTTATCGGTAAAGCTCGTTTTATTAGTATTTACTTTTTCGTTAGTTTTTCGTCAACAATCAGAATGTCATACGCTTTGTCTGTTCTAAAATGCAGGAAACCGTTTTTATCAATCCTGTATGAAGTATTGAGTTTTATAACCTTTTTATTTTCCTTGTCGTAAGCATAGAAGAGGAGGTTATCTTTGTCAAGTTTTGAGAGGTCAACTTTAACTGCTATTTCAACAGGAGCGGCGAGTATGTCTTGTTGATTCATATGCACCACAACAGGAATCTGTCCGAAGTTTTTGTCGATAAGTTTTTGTACAGAACTGCCTACACCTATGTTATACACAGTGCTTCCGTAGTTTATCGCATCGGTATTGCCGGACATAACCTTCGCATAAAGTGCAGTTATATCAAGCTTTACACGCGAAACAATCTTACCGCCGATTTTTGTATCCGCATAAAGGAATTTTATTCCTCTGCTGTATGCTGTCTTAATTGCACCTACGGTTAAAGTACCATTCGCCTTATAGGTTTTCCCTTTTTCGTCTTTAAGTGAATAGCTAACATTGTCTTTTACCGTTACAACACAGGTTGCTGTTTTTCCGTCTGCATTTGTAACCTTAATATTCGCCTTGCCGACTGCTATAGCTTTCACTGTGCCGTCTTCGGAAACAG
>JAISIC010000046.1 GCA_031262225.1 Ruminococcus sp.
GTTGCAGTAACGATAGACGGGCACGAGCTTATTTTAGAGGAGGGCGACAGCGTTTATTTCAACGCCAACCTCCCCCACGGGCAAAAGTGTGCCGGAAACGAGAAGGCGAGATTTGTTACGATTATATCGGAGCAAACACACGCAGATTGATATTAGATAGGATGATAAAAAATGTTATTGGACAGATTTTTACCCCGTATCGAGTTTGATTCATACGAGGATTTCAGAGATAATTTTACCATAAATGTACCCGAGGATTTCAACTTCGGATTTGATATCGTCGATGAGTGGGCAAAGCGTGAGCCCGAGAAAAAAGCGCTTGTTTGGTGCAATGATAATGACGAAGAGAAAACTTTTACCTTCACCGATATATCAAAGCTGTCAAACAGGGCGGCGAATTTTTTCAAAGACCTCGGCATAGGCAAGGGCGATGTTGTTATGCTCATTCTCCGCAGAAGATGGGAGTATTGGGTATGTGCGACAGCTCTCCATAAATTAGGTGCAAGCCTCATTCCCGGCTCATTACAGCTGACGATTAAGGATATAACATATCGCGGCAATTCGGCGGGGGTCAAGGCGATTATTTGTGTTGATGACGACTTCGTTTTGAACCAGATTGACGGAGCTTTTGATAAAGTCGATTCGCTCAAATACCGGGTTGTTGTTCCGAGCCATGGTGAAAAAGCTCGTGAACGCGAGGGGTATTTGCAGCTTGACGACGAAATAAAAAAATATTCCGATGCCTTTGAGAGACCGCGTAATCTGAAATGGTCCGATATAATGCTCATCTATTTCACGTCGGGAACGACCGGTATGCCGAAGATGGTACAGCATAACTTCGCACATCCCTTAGGGCATATCATCACCGCGAAATATTGGCAGCAGGTTGAAGAAAACACCCTCCATATGAGCGTTTCCGATTCCGGCTGGGCTAAGTTCGGTTGGGGCAAAATCTACGGTCAGTGGATCTGCGGAGCTTGCATCTTCGGCTATGACATGGACAAGTTTGTTCCGGTGAAACTACTGCAAAAGATTCAAGATTATAAGCTCACGACATTCTGTGCACCGCCGACAATGTTTCGGTTTATGCTTCAAGAGGATGTAGCGAAATTTGACCTCTCCTCCGTGCATAACTTCTGCATAGCGGGCGAACCTCTCAATCCCGAGGTTTTCCGTCAATGGGAGAAGCTCACGGGGCTTAAAATGCGGGAAGGCTTCGGGCAGACCGAAGGTCCGGTTTTGATCGCGAACTTCAAATGGATCGACCCGCAGCCCGGCTCAACAGGGAAACCGTCGCCGCTTTATAATATAAGGCTTATCGACAACGAGGGCAACGTTTGCGGAGATGGGGAAGAAGGGACAATCTGCGTTTGTGACATAGATAAAAAATACCCCACAGGGCTGTTCACAGGGTATTATAATAATCCCGAGATGACAAAAGAGATTTTAGGCGGTGACAGATACGACACCGGCGATGTTGCATGGCGTGATCCCGACGGCTACTACTGGTTTGTGGGGCGAAATGATGACGTTATAAAATGTTCGGGATATCGAATCGGTCCCTTCGAGGTTGAGAGTGCAATCCTTGAGCACCAAGCCTGTGTTGAATGTGCTGTTACTGCCGCACCCGACCCGATTCGCGGACAGGTTGTTAAGGCGACGATAGTTCTTGCAAGCGGTTATGAACCGTCCGACGAGCTTACCAAAGAGATTCAAAATCATGTTAAAAAGGTGACGGCACCCTATAAATACCCGAGAGTTGTGGAGTATGTCAAGGAGCTTCCGAAGACTTTGGGCGGTAAGATAAAACGAGCAGAAATAAGAAACAACGACGCGGGGGACCCCGCGGGTGATTCGCATTAGTCTTTCCGCGTTGAAGAGATACCGCCGACAGAGATAAGAATCAACGATCTAAAAAGCCTGTGAAGTAAAATTTCACAGGCTTTTATATTTATTGAAGTTCGGCAGGAGCAGTAATACTTCCGTATTTCTCGTCAAGCAGGAATCGGTGTACGTTTGCAAGTGTCGTCATCATATAGGGGTAAACATAGCCGTAGAATATGAAGATACCCACAAACGGAATCATTGCCGTCATGTTCCAGAGGATGAAAGAAAGTTGTGTCACAAAGATATCGGCACGATGCCCCTTTGTGAGGTATATGCTCTCGCGGAGGCATTCCCTTGCACTCTTTTCGGGGTTCGCAATGAGGATATACCAAGCTTGCATATAGTCGATGGAACGGATTATCCCGGGGACGATGAAAAGCAGTGTCCAGAGCCAGATAAATAGAATCATCAAAAGGAACAGCCTGACCGATGCCCAGAAAAGCTTTGCAGAGGTGAAAGCATAGAAAATATCAGATGGTTTGGGCTTTTCGCCGTATGTAAGAGCAAGGTAAACTTTTTGCATTCCGAGAACGAGCGGACCGAAGAAAATATATGAGATTGCGGCGGAGATGAGCGTGCATATGCCGTAGATCAGACCGTCAGTCTCAAGCACGGCATCGATGGCAACACCGATAATTTCGCCTATGAAGATTATGATTGATATGCCGAATGAAATTCCGAGGAATATTATAAGTATAATCGCTAACTGACCGATATTCGGGCGGAATTGCTCTTTTGCGAGGTCTTTAAACCAAACTCGATTAAACATGATTTTTTCTCCCATATTCAGTATGTTTTTATTATACGATATATATTATGTTTTGTCAAGTGTTTTTATGAAAATTAACACAAATGTAATAATTTAATTTGTAAAATATAGAATAAATATAAAAACTTAGTCAAAACTATATTCAAGAATATGTTGGAAAAGTATTTTCCGACTTGAAATAATCGTAACTGCCCAGCCGAGGGCTGTGAAGGAGTTTTGCAGATGAAAAAATTCGATTTTTCTAAATTTACCGGGAAGGGGCTTGCGGTGGCGGTGTTTGTGTGTCTGCTTGCCGTGGGCGGTGCGGGAATCTATTCCTACTCGAAGGTCCAAGACAGCCTTGACAACGCGCTTATGTCTTCGGATGACCCCGCTTTTCCGGTTGAAAACCCCATAGCACAGATTACCGTGACAACAGCACCTGTGACAAAGATCAGTTCATCCCCCGAAGCAGAGACCGACACATCCGGGCAGCCTGTTTTAGTTCCCAACCCCGGCGTTTCAGAGTCCGCTCCGGCGGTAACGGATGTTGATGCACAGGGTTTCACCGATGTACTTCCCGCCGCTTCCGCCTGTGTTAGACCGGTTGCGGGTGAGATCATCAACGGTTTTTCAAACGGAGAGCTTGTGAAATCCAAGACCTTAAACGTCTGGAAGACGCATGACGGGATCGACATTGCCTCCTCAAACGGCGAAAATGTCAAGGCTATGACCGCAGGCGTGATTGACGAAATCTATATCGACCAGCTTATGGGCGTTACCATCGTGATTGACCACGGCAACGGGCTTACAGGTTACTATTCTAATCTTTCAAACGACGTTCCGCTCTCCGAGGGCAGCTCTGTTGCGGCAGGAACGATCATCGGCACTGTCGGTTCAACAGCAGATTCCGAAATATCGGAAGCACCGCATCTCCACTTCGCACTCAAGAAGAACAACGCCTATATCGACCCCGCCGCACTTCTTTCCGACAACGGATCATAATAGTTTTCACCAAAACGGCTCGTACTCATAGTACGAGCCGTTTTTTATTGATATATAACTATTCGTTAATAGCTTCTGTCTTTTTACCCAGTAAATCGGGGAGTTCCATGCCGGATTGGTTGAAGAGGTCTCCGAGGGGAGGAACCGATTTGAGCATCCCGGAAAGGAAGTCGGCGGTAGAAGTTTTGCCGTCTGCACCGGAGCTGCCGCCGTCCCAAACGGTAACCTTGTCGATCTTGATGTTCTTGATTGCTTCAACCTGAATACGGGTGAGGTCTTCAAGCTTGTCGGCGATAATGAGCTTAACGGCAGAGTTCGCATCGCCGGAAACCTCGATAAGCTTTGACATACCCTCGGCTTGCTTTTCGAGAATCTCTCTTGCACCGCGAGCTTGAGCTTCAAGTTTCGCATAGATTGCATCAGCTTCACCCTGTGCCTTGCGGCGAGTTACTGATGCTTCTGCTTCCGCTTCAATTTCCACCTGCTCTTTTGCGATTTGAGCCTTGGCGATTACGTCTGCTTGACCGCGTGTTTTTTCAAGCTCAAAACGAACGAGTTCCGCTTCCTGTTGAGCCTTATATGCCTCTGCCTTAGCACGTGCCTGTTGAACGGCTTCCGCTGCCATTGCGATTTTAAGGGCTTCCGCCTCCTGCTCACGGCGTTTTGCCTCGGAGCGTGAAACCTCGATTTTCGAGTCGTTCTCACCCTTTATTGCAAGTGCGTTTGCTTCGGAAACGCGGATACGCTGGTCTCTGTGAGCTTCTGCCTGACCGATTTCACCGTCGCGGTCTTTTTCCGCAACCGATTTTTTCGCGTCATTTATAGCCTTTGCAGCAGCTTCTTTACCGAGTGCTTCGATATAGCCGGACTCGTCGTTAATGTCAGTTACGTTTACATTTATAAGACGGAGACCGATCTTCTTAAGCTCCATCTCAACGTTGGTGGAGACAGCGGCAAGGAATTTATCACGGTCGGAGTTGATTTCTTCGATATCCATCGTTGCAACTACAAGACGAAGCTGTCCGAAGATGATATCACGTGCAAGCTCTTGAACCTCTGCCATCTTGAGCCCGAGAAGACGTTCAGCGGCATTCTGCATAACGTGGGGCTCTGTGGATATACCAACCGTGAAACGAGAAGGCACATCAACACGGATATTTTGTTTTGAAAGTGCGTTTCTAAGGTCAACGTTCATAGAGATAGGGGTGAGGTCCATATACTGATAGGCTTGGATTACAGGGACTATGAACGCCGCACCGCCGTGGATACAGCGAGCAGATCTGGTTTGACCGTCAGAATCACGCCCAACCTTACCGTAGATAACCAAAACCTTATCGGAAGGGCATTTGCGATACCTTGAAAGTATTGCCATGAATGCTGAAAAGGCGATAATGACCAAAACGGCGATTGCGATTACTTGTTCCATGAAAAACTCCTTTTAGTTTAAGTTATTTGGCAAAGCTTGTTACTCTGCAATATTTTCTACTATTAAAATTTCACCGGAATATCCCGTGACATATACCCTTTTGCCGGTGGGGATTGCCTCATCAGACTCGGTTTGTGCCGAACACTCCCGCTCTGCACCCTGAAAGTCTATCAGCACTTTGCCCTCCCCCTGACGAGCCGCAGGGATAGGAATATATACCTCGCCTGTCTTGCCGATTGCTTCTGAAAAGCGAACGGTTCCGTTTTCAGAGAGTTTCAGGAGCAGCTGTATTATTTTTGCGACAGCGAACATCATGGCAACGCCTATTGCCAAGCCGATTGAAATGGCTATGGGTGCGAAGATACCCGCCGAACGGAGAGCGAGGACGGACCATGAAAAGCTTGCAAGGAATGCAACAATTCCTCGGAATGTGAATATCCCGACAAAATTTAGGTCTGTGTCGTTATTCGCATTGGGGGGAGGTTCATCCATCTCGGAGAAGTCTACGGCATCTATATCGGCATCGGGTACATCGTCAATGTCCACATCTCCTATATCAACATCGCTCGCATCTCCATCAGCATCCTCTCCGCCGATAAAGCTGAATACAAGCTGTATCAGAAGCAGTACCGTCGAGGGTATAGCGATAAAATACATTATTTGGGATAAAACCGGTAAAGCGTTCCACCAAGTTGACATATAACACCTCCGTAATAAGCGTTTTTGACAATTTCATTATATCATATACAGTTTAATATGTCAAGAGGTTTTCATAAAAGTCAATATATTTTACTATTTGTACATAAATTAAAATTTTCGCTGAAAATATTGCCTTTTACGAAAAATTATGTTACAATAATAATGTATAGTTTTAAGGATGGTGCGTTATGATTGTTTATGTTTTTTTAGCGGATGGATTTGAAGAGATTGAGGCGATCTGTCCGATTGATATACTCCGAAGAGGGAACGTTAATGTCGTGACAGTCGGTGTCACAGGGAAACTCGTGACCGGTTCGCATGGCATTACAGTCACTGCTGATAAAGAGATCGGTGAGCTTGATCTGAAAACCCCGTTTGACATGATCGTGTTACCGGGCGGAATGCCGGGAACAGATAATCTTCAAGCGAATGAAACGGTGAAAATGTTTATCACAGAGGCTCAAAAGCGTTACAGGTATATAGCCGCAATCTGTGCCGCACCGAAGATTTTGGGTGCCATGGGCGTCCTTTCAGGGAGCAGGGTGACCTGTTATCCCGGTTATGAAGATGAACTCAATGGCGTTGTGACAACGATCGAAAGTGTTGTAAGGGACGGAAAGATTATCACCGCAAAGGGTGCGGGCGTTGCTCTTGAGTTCGGCTTTGAACTTTTAGCAGCTCTGACAGACCGTACTACAGCTCATAAAATCGCCGCTTCAATGCAGAAAATATAATGTCGATTACCTCTCAAAACCTGTCTAAGAAAGAACTGCGGGCTATCTTCAAAAACAAACGTGACAGCATGGACATAAAAGAACGCGAAGCCCTTTCTGCCCGGATATGGGACAAGCTTTATGCTTTAGATGAATACAAGGTAGCTTTTAATATCCTTGTCTACGTCTCAATTGGCTCTGAACCGAACACAAACCCTTTAATAACGAGAGCTTTGTCGGATGGGAAAAAGGTTTTCTGTCCCAAGATTATCGGAGAAGAGATAAAGTTTTTTCGTATTGAAAGCCTGTCTGATCTTGCTCCTGCCGGTGTTTATGACATACCCGAACCGACAGCAGGAGAGGACCCGGATTTTGAAAAAAACACTATTATAATAGTACCCGCTTTGGCGGTTGATAAAAAAGGCTATAGGCTCGGATATGGCGGGGGATTTTATGATCGCTATCTGCAAAAACGAAAAGAAACCGTGAAAAGTCACAAAAAATTTCTGATATGCGGGATATTTTCGTCATTTGCTACAAAATCTTTGCCGATTTCAGACTATGATATACCTATTGATATGATAATCACCGAACAGGAAATTATAATAATATAGTAGAGGTTCTGTTTTAAATGGATGAGAACAGTAAAACAAGAGAAATAGAATCAATCTTAAGCGAGATTGAAAATAACGCCGAAAGTACCGATATCGATACCGATACCGGTGTCGAAATATCAGAAGATACAGAAGATGCAGAGGTCTCCAAGACGCCTTTGCCTTTGAATACTGAAAAAAAGGCGCTTTACGATGCACTCCTCAAAAGCATGGATGAGATTGAGACGCCGGATGAAGAGACTTCCGAAATCCATGATGAAACCGATGAAGAGGAAACTCTTGAAACGGAAAAAAGAAAACGCAGACGCAAGAAAAGAAGCGTCGGGCATTTGATTTTTTCCATTGCAATGACAGCTGTCATTGTGTCTGCCGCGTTTTTGTGTGCCGGTTTCGCGATAAATACCGCCCAAGAGATAATGGGAATCGGCAGACCCGAAACGAATATCATCATTGAAGTGCCGGAAACCGCGTCTGTGGCACGGATTGCAGATATGTTTATGGACGAAGGGATTATCAGCGATCGCGACCTGTTCATGTTTTTTGCCGGAGTTAGGGGGCTTGAAACGGTTATTGCAGGTCCGCATGAATTTTCGGCGAATATGACATACGGCGAGCTTGCAGATGAGCTTCAAGCCGCTGCTATACAAGAAGAACGCGAAGCCGTGGATATAACCTTCCCGGAGGGGATAACGCTCATAGAAGCGGGAGAGATATTAGAAGCGGCAGATATCTGTGACGCTGACACCTTCGTGACTGCCTTTAACAGTGAGTCTTTCGGCTTTGATTTTGAAAGTCAAGTCCTTTCAAGCTCAAAGAAATTTTATAAGATGGAAGGGTACTGCTTCCCCGACACCTACAGGCTTTACAGCGATGAGGATGTCGAATCGATTGTAAAGAAAATCTATCGAAACTTCAATAATAAAATCACCCCTGATTATTACCAACGTATGGAAGACATGGAGTTGACCCTTGACGAGCTTATCACCTTCGCTTCAATAGTTCAAGCCGAGGCGGGGCACGTTTCCGACATGAAGGATGTTGCTTCCGTGTTCTGGAACAGACTTAACGACGCCGAAGAGTTCCCGCGCCTGCAGTCCGACCCGACCTCAAACTATGTTATTGACGTGATTATGCCGAATATTGAGGTGCAGTCAGATGAAATGTTTGATGCCTATAACACCTATGAGGGTGCGGGTCTCCCTCCCGGACCCATCTGCAACCCCGGTATAGAGGCGATTTCAGCAGTTTTATATCCGTCCGAAACGGACTATTATTACTTCTGTTCAAATCTTGAGACACGCGAATTCTATTATGCAAAGACGCTTAGTGAGCACGAAGAGAACTTAGTTCTTGCAGGATTGGTTGATTAATGATTTCAAAAAGGATAGAAATTTTGTCCCCTGCCGGAGATTCAGAGCGGCTTCACTTTGCGATACTTTACGGTGCAGATGCTGTGTATGTCGGCACTTCGCAGTTTTCGATGCGAGCCGCTCCGCCGAATTTTGACCGCGAAACGCTTAAGAAAGATGTTATATTCGCGCATAAAAACGGCGTGAAGGTTTATTTGACCTGCAATACCCTGCCGCGAAGCGACGAAATAGAATCATTCACAGAATATTTACATTTTGCAGACGAAATCGGGATTGATGCCTTGATAATTTCCGATTTGGGGTTACTTTCTATGGCAAGGAAAGAGCTTCCGAAGATGGAAATACATATGTCAACACAGACGGGAATTGTCAACTACCAAACCGCCAACGCCCTCTATGACATGGGTGTCAAGCGTGTTGTGCTTGCCAGAGAGCTCTCGCTTGAAGAAATAAAGGTGATTCGTGCCAAAACACCGCCCGATCTTGAACTTGAGTGTTTTGTTCACGGGAGTATGTGCGTGTCCTTTTCGGGAAGATGCCTTCTGTCCGAGTATTTGACAGGGCGGGATGCCAATCGCGGACTTTGTGCGCAAGCCTGCCGCTGGAAGTATAAGCTTCATGATGAGAGCTTCACACTTGAAGAGGAGACACGCCCGGGGGTTCATTTCCCGATTGAAGAGGACAACAACGGGACTTATATTCTCAATGCTTCCGACCTGAATATGATTGAATACCTTGACGAACTTGCAGAAGCAGGTGTGACATCCTTTAAGATAGAGGGACGTGCAAAGTCTGTATACTATGTGTCAATTGTGACAAATGCATATAAAAGCGGAATTAATTTGTTGGAAACGTCAAATTATTTCCGGAAATCAAAAGAAATACAAGTTTTAAAAGAGGAATTAGACAAAGTCAGCCATCGACCATACGGCAACGGCTTCTTTATCGGCACACCTAAGCAACACTTCACCGACAGCGGTTATATACGTGACTATGACATCGCTGCTGTTGTAATAAAAAATGAAAACGGCAGGATTTATTGCGAACAACGTAATAAAATTTTGCCCGAAACCGATATTGAAATTGTGATACCATATACAAAAAATTATACAGATAGTATATTTATCTCGACACATATCGGGAAAATCTACGATAGTAATGACAGTGTAACCGACGATACCCGACACGCAAAAATGCTGTTCAGCTTTGACTATGAAGGGATGGATATACCTGAAGGTTCTATCATAAGAGTAAAAGAGCTCAAGAAAAATATACAGACAGTATAGTAGTTCTAATATCACAGTTTCTTTCGTATATATAATGTTAAAAACAAAGATAGCATTATATGATAAAACTTAAGTTCAAAGACACCGACATAATATTTAGATTCACTTTTTTTGCCGTTGCGGCGATTTTTCTGCTTTTTCGCGACAACGAGATTGCTTTGATGGGCATCGCTGCAAGTCTTATACACGAATTTGGGCATATTTTTGCAATGAAAATTTTCGGCGTCAGACTTAGGGCAGTTGAGTTTTATCTTTTGGGGATAAAGATAAATAAAAGCGGGACGAAAATTCTGCCTATTGCCAAAGAGTTTTTAATTTTAATAGCGGGAATACTGCTAAATATTATTATATCTGTAATATCGCTTGTTTCAGAAAAACATATTTTCCAAACCTTCGGTATGGTGAATGCCGCGATAGGACTTTTCAATCTCTTTCCCATTGGAGTTTTCGACGGAGGACAGATTAAGGAGCTTTTGATTGACAGATTTTCGGAGAATGCAGAACATCAAACAGTAATAAAAACATCGTTTAAAATAGCTACTTTCGTATTAATTGCGGGGATATGTATATATTTATTAATTAACAAGAATATTACAGCTGCGATAACACTCTCACTTTTCGCATTATTCGATATTTTCGATGAAAGATAGATTATGAATTTCAATGAATTAAAAAAGCATATTCTCGCTGTGAAATCTCCCGGGAAGTATCTCGGCGGTGAGTATGGGAGTATAATTAAAGATAAAAAAAATGTCGATGTTCGGTTTGCTTTTTGCTTTCCCGACACCTATGAGATCGGAATGTCGCACCTTGGTCTTCGGATTCTTTACGGTCTTATAAATGAGCGTGAAAACTATTGGTGTGAACGTGCTTTTGCCCCTTCGGACGATTTTGAAGCTTTGATGCGTCGCGAGAAGATAAAGCTTTACGGGCTTGAAAGCTATGACGATATCGATACCTTCGACTTCATCGGGTTCACGCTTCAATATGAGCTGAGTTTCACCAATATTTTGAATATGCTTGATCTTGCAGGGATCGAACTTTTGGCTGAAAACCGGGGTGAAGATGCACCGATTGTCATTGCGGGTGGTCCGTGCTGCTGCAATCCCGAGCCGCTCTTTGACTTTTTTGATCTGTTTGTGCTTGGTGACGGCGAAGAAGTTACTATTGAGATTTTAGAGCTATACGAGAAGATAAAAAAATCAGGTGAAAAGAACTATCGCAGTATCTTCATAGACCAAGTCGGTAGTATCGAAGGCGTATATAATCGCAAAGAATATGTTGGATATGACGGGAAAAGCAGAAATAATATAGTAAATAACGCTAAATTATTTCCGAAAAAGCGAGTGATTAGTGATCTTAACAATTGTTACTACCCAAAAGAAACGATAGTACCTTTCACCGAAATTGTTCATGACAGGGCAGTTGAGGAGGTGTTAAGGGGTTGTATCCGCGGTTGCAGATTTTGTCAGGCGGGCTTTATCTATCGTCCATACAGAGAGAAAAACATTGATACCATAAGGACACAAACGAAGTCACTGTGTGATTTCACCGGCTATGACACGGTTTCGCTGTCGTCGCTTTCTACTGCCGACTACTTTGAAATTGAAAGTTTACTTAAAGCACTTAACGAATATACCGAAAAGAATAATATCGGGATGTCGCTGCCCTCTCTTCGCATGGACAGCTTTTCCGATGAGCTCATTGAGCAACTTATGAAGGTTCGGAAAAGCTCTTTGACATTTGCTCCCGAAGCCGGATCTCAAAGGCTTAGAGATGTGATCAACAAAAACATAACCGAAGATGAAATTTTGAAAGCTTGCTCCATTGCGTTTACATATGGTATAAACTCAGTAAAACTCTACTTCATGTTAGGACTGCCGACAGAGACTGACGAAGATATTATTGCAATTGCGGAGCTTGCCGAAAAGATAGTAAAGCTGTATAATGAAATATCAAGAAATAACAATAATGGTAAATCCAAACCTCTTAACATAAGCATAAGCGCATCGACTTTTATACCAAAGCCTTTCACTCCGTTTCAGTTTGTTCCTCAAGCGACAGAATCCGAAATATTACACAAACAAAGTGTATTGAAAGCTTCAATACGCTCAAAAAGAAGAATAGACGTGAGTTACAACGATTTCAGGACAAGCTTTTTAGAAGCCGTTTTCGCAAGAGGCGACAGAAATCTATCAAAAGTATTGATGGCGGCATGGAAAAAAGGATGCAAATTCGACGGTTGGGACGATCATTTTAAATGGAAAATGTGGATGGAAGCTTTTGAAGAAAACGAAATCTCACCTGCTTCATACGCACAAAAGTCATACAATGAAAACGATTTCATGCCTTGGGATCATATTGATTATATGATAGATAAGAAATTCTTATGGGAAGAGTGGAACAAAGCGCAAACCGGACTGACAACGCAAAGTTGCAGAGAGAAATGTTCGCAATGCGGCATATCGAAAACAATAGGTAAGTGTCCTGCAAATTGCGGTCGTAATTAATGGTAGAAATAATGGCAGAAAAATTTAGTTATTATTTAACATTCGAGAAGAAAGATATTGCCGTATATACCTCACATCTTGATGTAGTGAGGGTGTTTTCTCGTGCTTTCGCGCGAAGCAAACTTCCGATCTGCTTTACAGAAGGCTTTACCAAACGACCGTATTTGATTTTCCCTTACCCGTTGCCCCTTGGAACAGCAGGCGAAAATGAAATTTTAGAGTTTAAAACGCACAATGAAATATATAATGAAAACGATTTCATGAGCTCTATAAATAATTACTTGCCTTCCGGATTTAAGGTTAGCGCTGTTTTTTCTAATAGCATTCCAAGATTTATTTTTGCTGAATATGAAATATTATACTGTGACCACCTTGATACGCGGGTCGTTAAAAGTTTTATTGACAGGGACCGGATTGAAGCAAAAAAGTTTTCTAAGAAAAAAGGAACGGTTGTTGTTGATTTGAAAGCGTTCATAAAGGATATTGAAATACGAGATAATGGTGATATTAGGTTAATTCTACCTGTCGGAGAAAATAACAATATCAATGTAAACGTTTTCATCAATGCTCTTTCCGAATATACAAATCTAAAACCGGAATTATTTTGTGCAAAGCGCTTAAAATTCATCAACTCTGCACCATGAAATTATCTAAATAGTCAAAATTTCTG
>JAISIC010000084.1 GCA_031262225.1 Ruminococcus sp.
TTTTCAAGCGAGGTATAGTGCATACCGCCGGAACGCCTTGTTTCGGGGTTTAGAGTGCTTTCAAAAACCGCACCGAAAATCGTCGGGCTTATCTCCGACCAGTCGAAATCCGCACTTGCCTTATTAAGCAGCAAGTTTCGCATTTCATCGGTAAATGGCGGGACTTCTATCTTATCATCAGCGAACAATCCGCCGTTAACATAAGGGAACTGTGCAAGCTCGGCTTCAAGGAATTTGTCGCGGTCTTCGGGCTTGGTATTAAGTATCTGAAACAGGGCTATTACAGCCTTGCGGGTATTATGCGCATCAAACGCCGCCAAATAATCATGGAACATACCATGCCGCCCGAAAATGCCCGCATCTTCTGCATACAGGCAGAAAACCAAACGTACGCAAAGCACATTTAAGCTTTTCAGCTCATCTTCGGTCGGCTTGCCGTATTGCTTTAAAAAGGCATCATAAAGGACGCCGACAATCTCCCCAGCTTGGATAGAGACTTCCATTTCACGCTGTAGATGCGTGTTGCCCGTGTCGGTGAGGAATGAAAGGCGGTAATATTCGGTGGGCAGATTTTCAAGCAGAATTTCCGCCGGCTCACCGCCCGGGCGTTCCATGTCGTAAACGTGGAAGGTGGAAAAATTGCAGGTAACAACCCAGCGGGGGTGCTGTGAAAGCGGCAGTTCGGTAATATAACGTTTAGCTTGTTGAAACGGATTAAGCATACTGCCGTCCGACTGCTTTATCGGGGCTTTGAGGTTTTTATTTAAGCCCTTTTGCTCAATCAAAACCTTAGTCGCGGATATATAGCCGTCAATAAAGCTTGTGTGGTCAAGGTGAACTTGCTCCTCAAAAGAGATGAATTGCTCCGGGTGTTCGACGCCATAGACATCACGAAGCAGGGAAAGCCAAAATTTCTGACTTTCGCCCTTCTCATATCCCTTGCCCTTCCAGTATTCCGCAAAAGCTTTCGCGGCGGCTCTTTGCTCGACATCCGTCATATGAATTGCTCCAATCTATGTAAAGCGACTAAATACAATACTTCTCCCCAAATTATAGCACAAACAGTATCATATTGCAATGCTTTTTAAAAATTTTGACAGGTAATATAAAAAGCGGGCTAATGTAAAATACAAAACCCCCTGTAAGTCAATCTCACAGAGGGTTTGCTTGTTATCGGAGTGACAGGATTTGAACCTGCGGCCTCTACCACCCCAAGGTAGCGCGCTACCAATCTGCGCCACACCCCGATAATATTTAGCTATATTATTATAACACCTTTATGCTATTATGTCAACATAAAAATATGTAAATATTTCGTGTCTAATTTATTACGAATTAACAGCAGATTCTCATCTGCCGTTAATTATATCGTTTATTGCCGCTGTTAAATCATCAACTTCCTTTTCACTGTTAAATATCGACGGCGAAAACCGAACTGCACCATTCGGAGCCGTCCCTATGCTTTTGTGTGCAAGCCCTGAGCAGTGAAGACCGCCGCGAAGAGCAAATCCTTTTTCCGAAAGTACCCCTGCCGTCTCGGAAGATTTCATACCATTGATATTAAACAAAACAATTGGCAGATATTTTCCATAATTTATGTTCATGTAAACGATTACATCTGCGATTTGCGAGATTTTGCGTAAAAATCGTTCGCATAAACCGAATTCGTGTCTGTATATATTATCCAGCCCCAAAGATGTGACAAAATCAATCCCCGCTCCGAGCCCGATTATCCCCGAAGTGTTTACCGTTCCGCTTTCGAGAGCATCGGGCATATATTCAGGCTGGTGCAAACTAAGCGATTCGCTTCCCGTGCCGCCCTGCAGAATCGGTTTAATCGGGTATTTCCCGTCGGTAATAAGCATCCCCGTTCCCGGCGGACCATACAACCCTTTGTGCCCCGGACAGCACAAAATGTTAATATTATCCTTCTTAATGTCAATAGGTATTACGCCTGCCGCCTGTGCTGCATCGGCGATGAAACATATGTTATTTTTAGCACAAAGCTCACCGATTCTTCTATAAGGAGTAATCCTCCCTGTGACATTACTACCCAGCGTGAAAACGATTACACGAGTTTTACTTGTTATTTTTTTTCTTATGTTTTTTATAGTTTCATCGTCATTATCCGAAACATGAGCAATAGCAATATTATGTTCACTTTTAGCTTTGTAAACCGCTGGTCTCGCAACAGAGTTATGTTCAAGCGATGATATGATAATTTCACCGCGATCATCAGCAACGCCTTTTACAGCAAGGTTCAGAGCATGTGTGCAGTTGAGCGTGAAAACCACATTCTCAGGATATGCATTAAAAAACGAAGCCGCTTTCTCCCTTGTTTCATATATCTTTTCAGCAGTTTGCAGGGACAACTTGTGCCCGCTGCGTCCCGGATTCCCGCCGTAATAGTTCAAAGCTTCTGCCACGCTATCCACAACGACTTTCGGCTTCGGAAATGTGGTTGCGGCATTATCAAAATTCACCATGCTCTCACCCTGCCTCCCCACGGCACGCCGTTTTCAGTCGTAATACGCTGCACAGTTATGCCGTTCATTTGAAGTGCGCTGAGTACATATTCAAGGTCATTCTGTTCGACATCCACAGATAAAGACCAACTGCAGCCGGTCGCAGGTTCTGATGTTCTGGTAATTTCGCACTTGATCTGAGGGCTTACTCCCGAGATAATTCTGTGGGCTCTTTGCACCGTCGTTTGCCCCGGTAGATATAGTTTGTAGTTCATATCGTTTCCTTTCGCGTTCATATATTATATCGGTAAACGTAAAAAGCCGTTGCCATTAATGTGATTTATTTCCACAATAAATTATATGAATCATATTTCAAACTGTGATTAAATTCGACTCATTTTTACATATATCTTAAATACGCTTTTGTATAAACAGTACTATGAAGCAAATATTAAATAAGGGTGATAGTATGGCAAAAAACATGGTAATATGTAAACGTTTTCACGGATTGTTTTTATCGCTTGTAATATTTTTTGCAAGCTCCATTTCTATAGGTGCAGATTCAGCCGAGGAAGCACCAAAACACAGCGAGTTTTTGTTTGAAATTGACACAAACACACCGCTGTACGGAGTGAACGAAAATGTCGGGCTTCCTGTCGGAGTATTGAATAAATTAATGACTGTTTTAGTTGCAGCACAAATGATCGAAAGCGGCGAAATTGCAGTAACAGACACAGTTTCGGCACCCTCATCGGTGATGGTTAAAGGTGCATCTATATGGCTTGAGCCGGGCGACGAAATCACAATTGATGAGCTCTTAAGGGGCGTTATCATCGGAAATGCAAATGATGCCGCCGTAACGCTTCGTTCAGTAATTGATCGTCATGAAATCGATTTCATGGCCGCACAAGAAGAAATAGTGAAATTACTTTCATTATCTTCAACATCGTTCACAAACGAACATGGTTACACAGAACCCGAAAAGCAGATTTCATCGGCTTCCGATCTGTCAAAGATAGTCACAGCATTGTCTGAATATGAATTTTCAGAAAATTATTTTCGTACAAAGCTTGATTATGTCAGGGATGGCAACGCCCAGCTTGTCAATTCAAACCGAATAGTTCAAAGAAGCAAAGATGCTATCGGCTATAAATTCGGCTACGCAAAAGAAACGGGGTACTGTCTTGCCGCGGCGAAAGATCGTGATGGGGTCAGATACGGCGTTATTCTTTTAGGCTTCGATGACGAAGATAAAATGTATGCAAGAGCAAACGAACTCCTTGATTTTGGTTATGAAAACTTTTCATCTATAGAACCGCAGATACCGATCGAACTGCCGCAAAGCCTGCCTGTGAAAGGTGCAATGGTCGATTCGGTGCCCATAAACGTTTCCGAGCCGGGTAAGATTGTCGTTCATAACGAATCGAAATCAGAGCTTAAAGCGGTGATTGCCCTCCCTGATTATATATATGCTCCCGCAAAGAAAGACGACATAGTAGGCGAGATTCATTATTACCTCGATGACAAGGTGATTTATCGCCTTACAATACACGTGAGCGAAGATGTAAACAAGTTGAGTATCGGAAATATTCTGTTAATATTGACGAATTCTATATTTAATTTTGGATAACATTCTGTAGATAATTACAAATTTCAAAGACAATATAAATGTTTTAATGAAATACAATTAATCTTCATATTTAGCTGTTATAATTGAAATAGTTATGTGCTCTATATAGCACACAAAGTCTGATTCATATTTTCTATGAAAACGGAGGCTTCTATGCTAAAGCTGAATATTAACTATTTAAAAGGCTCCTTGACCGAAGATGAGATTGCCTACAAGAAAGCGGCCGCCATGACTGCCGAGCAGCTTCTGACATCAAAAACGGGACCCGGAAACGACTTTTTAGGCTGGGTTGATCTGCCTGTAAACTATGATGAAGCAGAATTTGACAGAATCAAAAAAGCGGCGGCTAAAATTTCATCTCATTCAGAAGTTTTAATAGTAGTCGGAATCGGCGGCTCGTATCTCGGGGCAAGAGCCGTAATCGAACTGCTCAAATCGCCTCTGTATAACAATCTTCCGAAGAAAACACCCGAAATCTACTACCTCGGTAACGGTCTGAATCCGACTGCCCTCAATGAAGTTTTACAGATTTTAGGTGACCGCGACTTTTCGGTAAACATAATCAGCAAATCCGGTACCACAACCGAACCCGCCCTTGCTTTCCGTATACTCCGCGAAAAGTTGGAGCAAAAGTACGGGACAGACGGCATGAAAGACCGAATTTTTGCGACAACCGACGCTAAGAAAGGCACTCTCAAAGAACTTTCAGATGCCGAAGGTTATGAAACTTTCGTTGTTCCCGACGACATAGGCGGGCGGTACTCCGTTTTAACCGCAGTCGGACTGCTCCCCATCGCCTGTGCAGGCTGTGACATAGATAAGCTTATGGCGGGTGCAAAGGCGGCAATGGAAGATACTTCAAAACCTTATGAACAGAACGATTGCTATAAATATGCCGCACTTCGTAACATTTTTTACAGTAAGGGCAAATCGGTTGAGCTCATGGTATCATATGACCCTGCCTATGCAATGATGTCGGAATGGTTTAAGCAGCTTTATGGGGAGTCGGAAGGTAAGGACAGCAAAGGGCTCTTCCCTGCTTCGGTTACATTCTCAACAGACCTCCACTCGCTCGGTCAGTTTGTTCAGGACGGATCGAAGATAATCTTTGAGACGGTTATTGACATTAAAAAGCCTAAATCTGACTGTTTCTTGAAGGATGATCCTAAAAACCTTGACGGCTTGAACTTCCTCACCGGTCAAAATATGTCCGATGTAAACAGAAAGGCATTTTTAGGTACAATTTTGGCTCATACCGAGGGCGGCGTACCTAACATAGTTCTTGAAATGGACACCGTTGACGAAGAAAATGTCGGATATCTTATATACTTCTTTGAAAAAGCCTGTGCTATAAGCGGTTATATGCTCGGAGTCAACCCCTTTGACCAGCCCGGCGTTGAAAGTTATAAGAAAAATATGTTTGCACTTTTAGGTAAACCGGGTTACGAAAACCTTAAAAAAGAGCTTGAAACAAAAATTTCATAACATTTTGATAAAAAAAGCTTTACATATCACGTAAAATATGCTATAAT
>JAISIC010000037.1 GCA_031262225.1 Ruminococcus sp.
GATAAACGAACCTTGCCGCGTGATTCAGTACCTTTTACGATTCTGATATGCCGGTCCGTAATATCAAACGAAAGCATATAAACCTCTTCCCGGAAGACAAAAGCCTTCAATTTTGAATAGCAATATATTTTTAATCTTTATGCGATGTTACCCATGGAGTTGTAGATTGCGGGGAGGATACCGGCGATAACGGTACCGATCGCACCGCCCATGATTATGATCATGGCAGGCTCGATGAGGCTTACCAGACGCTGGATTGCGGAGTCCGATTCATCCTCGTAAAAGTCGGCTGTTTTTGAAAGGATGGTGTCGAGAGCACCGGATTCCTCACCGACATATACAATGGAACAGAACATTGATTCAAAGATGCCGGTTCGTTGGATCGAGGCAGAGAGCTGTTCACCCTGTTTAACCTCATCGATTACCTTTATGAAGGCGTCTTCGATAAACATATTGTTAAGGATTGCGGCAGAACGCTGCAAACTTTCAACCATGGGAATACCTGCTGAATAAAGGTTTGCAAGGGTTCGTGCGAAACGACCGGTGTAAACCTTCATGACCAGTGCACCGACCTTGGGCATCTTACATATAAGTTTGTCAAACTTGAACCTGACACTTGGAATTTTGAAAATAAACTGTGCTGCGAATATAAGCCCGACAGCTACCATTACGTATATGTACCAGTAGTAGCGGAGCGAGTCGGAGAAAGCAAAGAGGAAGCCTGTTAAACCTTTGAGGTCCTCTTCGGTCATGAGATCTTTGAAGGTCGGGAGGATGAAGCTCATAAGTGCGACAACTATTATAACCGACAAAACCGCAAGGATTATAGGGTATGTCATAGCACCGCGGATTTTGTTGTTGAGTTTTGATTCTTTTAGGTAGTTTTCCTCAAGACGCTTCATGATTATATCCATCTGACCGGAGGCTTCGCCTGCCTGAATCATCGAGATCATGAAGGTGGGGAACGCACCGCCCTGCATCTTGAGCGAGTCGGAGAATGAAGTACCCTTTTGAACCTCTTCGTAAACTTCACGGAATATCTGTTTCGGTCCGTCCTTTACCTGCTCTTTGGCTAAAATATCCAAAGAACGAACAAGTGTCAGACCGGAATTGAGCATTGCCGAAAGCTGACGGGAGTTGGTTGAAAGCTCGGCTGTTTTAAATTTATAGATAGAGTTACCGTTTTTGCCCTTTGCTTCGCGATAGTTCGAGCAGAAGAGACCCTTTTCGGCTATCTTCTTAAGGAAATCGGCAGCGTCTTCCGCCTGCATTTTTGCGTTTCTGACCGTTTTACCTTGAGCATCGGTCGCGGTATATATGTAGGTTTTCAAAAGTTTATCACCTAACCCGTCGGCAAATTTCTTGCCGTTTTTTTTGTTGTCACATATTTTTACAGCTACACTAATGATTATAACACATTTAGGAAAAATACGCAATAAGCAATATTAACAAATCGGTAACGTTTTTTGTGTAATTTTATACAAATAGTATGTATAATATGTGTGATTTTACGAATCGGTTTCTAAAAGCTCAAGAGCATTTTTATAGAAAATATTGTCTTTCTCATCTTCCGAGAGGTTCAGACTTCGGATTTTGTTCATAATTACAACCGGGTCTTTCCATGGAAAGTCCGAACCGAACAGAACGTGCTTTGAACCGTGTTTTTTTATCATCCGCTCCATCTGTGAGGATTCCATGTTTTCCGCACAATATGACGTGTCGATATAGCAGTTTTTGCCGCACAGAAGCTCTTCCACCTCATCCCAGTGGTCTTCGCCGCCCATGTGTGCGAAGATAGCCGTAAGCCCCGGGAAGGTTTCGATCACGCGAAGGAGCCTGTCGGGTGTTGCGTGGGTGAGGTTGGGGGAGATGGGGTCAAAACCCGCATGAAACATGATCGGAAGCGACAGTTCCGCACATTTTTCATAAATCGGGAATATACTTTCATCATCGGGGTAAAAGGTCTGGTAGTCGGGGTGAAATTTAATCCCGTAAAGCCCGAGAGCCTTTATCCGTTCAAGCTCTGCAAGGACTGTATCAAGCTCCTCTTTTGACTCTGTTTTCGGATAAACGCTGCCGTATGACCAAAATCTTTTTCTGTCGTTTTTTTCAGCCGCCCAGTCGTTGCAGACCTTCATCTGTGATGGCTTTGTCGCAATCGGCATTAAAACGCCGCAAATCTCGTTTTTCTCAAATTGTGAAAGGGTGTCCCCGTAGGTGCCGTCGCTGTACGCGGTGTCGTCAAGTCCGACCTCGCGAAGGTGTTTTTGAAGCTCTCCGATTGCCTTTTCCGCGATTTTATCCGCGAAAGCATGGAGATGAAAATCGATATACAAAATTTGCTCCCGTATAAAATATGTATTAAAATATGTTTGATTATGTGAGTTTTTCTTTTATTGTACTATATAAATTCAATAAAGTCAATACAAAATTTAAAAAAGTATTACAATTTTTTTATTTTTTCTAAAGTTTATAGAATGTTCATAAAATATTTACTTTTTGTATCTATCATAACGCAAACACATGACGTATAATACATATGAACACATAAACATATGAAGAGGTAAAAATATGGAACACGAGATTAACGACGATAAACTTGATAAGATTTTGGAAAATCTGCCCGATGAAGAACTGATATATAACCTTGCGGAACTTTTCAAAGTTTTCTCCGACTCGACCAGGGTCCGGATACTCTGCGTTTTGATGCAGTCGGATCTGACGGTTGGTGAGATCACGAAAAGCCTTTCGATGACGCAATCGGCGATATCACACCAGCTCAGAATGCTCAAACAGGCAAGGCTTGTTAAGTTTCGCCGGGACGGCAAAAACCTGATCTATTCCCTTGCAGACGAGCACGTGAGCACGATTTTTTCCCAAACACTTGAACATATAATGGAGTAAATTATGAAACACGACCACGAACACGAGCATAACCATGAACACGGGCAAAATGAAAAATCCGAATCAAAAATGAAGATAATCCGCCTTGCCGTGAGCGGACTGATATTTGCAGTTTCGATTTTCCTGCCCGAAGCTTTTAAACCTGTCGGGTTCATCATAGCATACGCGGTAATCGGGTATGATATTCTTTGGCGAGCTGTGAAGGGAATCTATCACGGAGACGTTTTCGACGAAGCATTTCTTATGAGCATCGCGACGCTTGGTGCTATTGCTATAAAGGAATTTCCCGAAGCCGTGATGGTTATGTTCCTTTACCAACTCGGCGAATTATTTCAGGATTTGGCTGTCGGAAAAGCACGAAAATCTGTCAGAGCTTTAACCGAAAGCCTCCCCGACACGGTAAATGTGTATCGTGACGGCAAGCTTGAAACGGTAAAGCCGTCAGAGGTTGCAGTCGGCGAGATTATTACATCAAAGCCGGGCGAAAAAATTGCTCTGGACGGTGTGATAATCTCGGACGGCATAGTCGCTTTTGACACCGCCGGGCTGACCGGCGAGAGCGTCCCAAGAGAGCTTAAAAAGGGTGCCCCCGTGCTTTCGGGTTATATCAACCTCAATTCGACGGTGAACATAACGGTTACAAAGCCCGAAAGCGAGTCGGCGGCAGCGGTTATAGCAAGGCTTACCGAGGAATCTGCAGATAAAAAGGCAAAATCGGAGCTTTTCATAACGAAATTCTCCAAAGTGTATACTCCGACTGTTGTTATACTTGCTGTATTATTAGCTGTTGTACCGATGATTATTACAAATAGTATAGATGTGACATATATTAACAGAGCGTTATCATTTTTAGTGGTTAGCTGCCCCTGTGCACTTGTGATATCTGTCCCGCTTGCCTATTTTTCGGGGATCGGGGCGGCTTCAAAAAGAGGCGTTCTAATCAAGGGCGGTACTGTCATAGATACCCTTGCTAACGTGTCTGACGCGGTGTTTGATAAGACAGGAACGTTAACTACCGGCGAGTTTTCAATATCAAAAATCATACCGTCAGGACACCTATCAAACGAAGAGATACTCAAACTTGCAGCGGCAGTCGAATCAGGCTCAAACCACCCGATTGCAAAAGCTATTGTCAAAGCTTATAAGGGCGTAAAGCCCGGTGAACTCCCCGAAGGTGTGGAAATTCAAGAGATAGCAGGCATCGGCGTTGCCGCTCGTTTGGCAGAAGGAACAGTCGAGGTAAGAAAATCTGCCGAAGGTGTTGACGTATTGTTAAACGGCGTTACGATAGGCAATATCCGCATTTCGGATACCGTGAAGATTCATTCGGCGTATACTATTAAAAAGCTTCATGAAATGGGAATAACCTCGCATATGCTATCGGGCGATCGGGCGGAGAATGCCGAAAAGACGGCGGGAATACTGAAAATTTCGGACGTTCACGCGGATCTTCTGCCGACCGACAAGGTGACAGCATTTGAAAATATCAAAAAATCAGCAAAAGGTGCGGCGGTCTTTGCCGGAGACGGAATTAACGATGCACCGGTGCTTGCACTTGCAGATTGCGGATTTGCAATGGGCGGCTTGGGTCAGGCGGCGGCGGTGGAAGCCGCAGATGCCGTCATAGCCGACGATGACCCCGCAAAGGTGATAACCGCAATCAAAATTTCAAAGAAAACAAGGTCTATCGCAATCCAAAATATAACATTTTCGCTTATCGTCAAGTTCGCGGTGCTGGTGCTGTCGGCTCTCGGGATTACGGGGATTGAACTTGCAGTTTTCGCCGATGTCGGCGTGTCGATAATTGCTGTTCTCAATTCACTGCGGGCACAGAGTTTGCGAAAAGAAAGGTTATAATATGAAAAAGACTTTTTGGGATATTTGGGCACCGTTTTATGATTTTTTCGAACGTAGAAACGGCGATTCATATCGGAAGATGGTGAAAGCAGTTACTGATCTCACACCCGAGGGTGCAAGGGTGTTTGAAGCGGCTTGCGGTACGGCGGCGATCGGAATCGGCGTGTCGAAAAAAGCTGAAAGCGTCCTTGTCACCGACATTTCGGAGAATATGCTGAAGGTCGCGGCGGAGAAAATCCGAAAACAGGGTATCGGTAATATAACCGTCTCAAAACGAAGCATATACGAGACCGGCGAGCCCGACGGAGCTTTTGACACCGTTATCGCCGCACAGGTTCTGCATCTTTTGGACGATCCGAAGAAAGCCGCCGACGAGCTCTACAGAATCACTTCCGACAGGCTTATTCTGCCGCTTGCTTTGACGAAAACTTTATCGGGTAAAAGTAAATTTCTAATCACACTATATAAAATAGTTGGTTTTTCGCCGAAGCTTGAGTTTGATCATGAGGATTACAAACGCTTTATTAGGAGCTTGGGCTTTGAAAATGTAAAATACATAAAGATAAAGGGCAATATTGCTATCACAATTGCCGTTATAGTAAAATAATGCTTATATAATGACGGAATTTTTGTCAATTCGACAAATTTTCAAAATAACGCTTGACAAATTCAAAGGTGAGTGATAAAATATATAAGCTGTCTTGCGACGCGAAGAAAAGAATAAGGGAATTTGTTCATAAAACTTTAACAAAAATCCTTAAAAAAAGTCTTGACAAGCAAGGCGGTCTGTGATATAATAGCAAAGCACCCTCTCTGCGGGAACCTATTGGAACATCGCAACGGATGCGAGGTTTTGCGAAGCAAAACCGATGTACTTCGCCGAAGGCGAACGTACTGGAGGCTTGCGTAGCGAGCCCCTAGAATCTTGAAAACCGAACAATAAACGAAGCTAAAAGAACCCTTGAAATTCTTTTGGGGAACTGTTTGTAGAGTATATGCGATTTAGGTTGGATGTATGATATG
This sequence comes from Ruminococcus sp., assembly GCA_031262225.1. GTDB lineage: Bacteria > Bacillota > Clostridia > Oscillospirales > Ruminococcaceae > JAISGY01. The sequence continues at coordinate 5,785 of JAISIC010000037.1, forward strand.
AAGGTGCTCTGAAGAAAAACAAAAAGCCTGAAGTCCGACAGGTAAAAAAATGGGACACGCTTGGTAAAAGCTTTAGTATTGATTTTAGCCGTAAGGGGAGAAACCTTGAACGGATGAAAGATAAATATATTAAA